>DAOVGO010000054.1 GCA_030672345.1 Methanosarcinales archaeon
CACACAGTACGGCGAAAACGGCATCTTTGTCGCAACCGAGGAACGCCTCACACAGATCCGGGAGAATCTTTCGAGATTCGGGTGGAACGTTGCGGCGCTTGAAGCGGAAGAGAAGCTTGCGATCATCGATGCATGCTCCACGAAGATCGGCATTCCGTCGCAGGAGCGATATGTGGATGTGCGCCCGTTTGATATGCGTGCTATCCTTGACCAGATCATCGTGATACAGGATGCAATCGGTGCAAAACGCGCTGTGATCGATTCGAGCACGTCCATCGGATTTCATTTTCAGGATCCGGCAAAGATCAGGATCGAACTGCTCAAACTGAGCACGACCCTTGAGATTCTGGGTCTGACATCGATCCTGACCTGCGAGATCATCGACGACACCATGCAGAGTAGATTTGGTGTCGAGAACTTCGTGACGGAGGGCACGATCATGCTGTACAACCAGCGTCGCAAGAGCGTGCGTGTCCGTAGTATGGAGATCTTCAAGATGCGTGGATCAGACCACAGCAAGGACATCCACCCGTATGAGATCACATCGGAAGGCATAGTCATCCATCCGCACGAAGAGGTTTACTAAAAGGCAGCAGGAAACTTTTGGGTCAACTGCGATGCGGCTCCACGATATTTTCCATCTCGAGGCGGCAGAACCCGTGTTTCTGGCAGAGAACAGCTTCTACGATCAGAAACAAGCACCGCTCACAAACCGTTACCTCGAAGAACTCGGCACGGCTGCCAATATCGGTAGCAACAACAGTTCCATACAACTGATCGATCAGGGTAGCGGTGTCCCGATCGCTGTCGCAGTTTATGTCCACTCACAGGGCATCGATCACTGGCTCGTGCTCACGAACGTAATCTCAAAGGACACACGTTTTCCAGGCAGGATAGCTGATATCTTTGGCAGCAAAAGCGAGATTCTCGAAACAGATGCATCTGATCTGCGTGAGGCGGTAATCGAGTACTATTCCATCTTTCTTGCGAACGGGTGGCTATGTAAATCCTGCGCACGCGAAGAGATGCCGTACCTCGATCTCGGGGTGTTTGTATCGGTGCGTGAACTGCTGAACAGAACTCCTGAGGATGGACCTGATGAACTGGATAAACTGGATGAACCGGATGAACCGGATGAACCGGGTCCTGACGTGCGAAACAACCGTCTAACGCGCCTTATTCGCAAAGCAACATTCGAAAAAGGATTTGATCTTGCCCGCGCAGATGTGCTTGAGATCTGCTGCGGAGACGGCAGCGCCACCAGAGTGCTCCGCGAGATCGGCTGCGACCCGATCTGCATCGATTATGATATGTGCGATATCTGCGACGGACTGAAGAGCGGGGCGCTCCAAAAGAAACGATCGATCGTTCTTGACGCCGCAGAACTCTCTGCATTCTTCGATCGGGAGTTTGACTGCGTGGTTGGGTTCATGATCGGTCCGATCCAGCCGTTTAACCGGGAAATATGGGCGTCTGTCCTGCGTGAATCCGTAAAAGTCGTGCGGACGCCGGGCATGTTGATCTTTACGTTCCACAACAGGGAGGAGCTTCGCTTTGCCACAGAGGTGCTTGATGATCATGTAACCGCCTGGGAGACACTTCCGAACACGCCTGATATCGGGTACGATCGATGGGTATATCTCGGTTGGGTAAAATGATGTAAGGAATAGATGGAAATTGTAAACGAAACACAGATTATGGCTATCTGCCCTGCCTGCGCATCAGAGAAGCTTCACGATGTGCTGAAGCGACGTGGCAGCGATCAACTGGTGCGCTGCACAGAGTGCGGCATCGTGCACAACATAGCAGCAACGACCCGGGCAGCCCCGCAAACCACGAGCGTTGCGATCATCGTGAGTAGTGGCGAGATTTCGGCACGCTACTGCATCGAACTGCCGTCCGATCACGAAGTGTGCACGGGCGATGAACTGCTTGTGGACGATCCGTCCGCGGACGAGGTGCATCTGGCAGAGGTCGCCTCGATCGAGTCGCATGGGAAGCGGGTGCTATCAGCGGTTGCTGCCGAGGTCGATACGATCTGGTCACGGGCGATTGACAGGGTGTCTGTGAAGGTGGCGATCCACAATGGCACCAGAACCAGATCGGTTCGGTTGCAGGAGTACGGGGACCGGGAGTTTACGGTCGGCGGTATCGTGGAGATTTCAGGGCGTAAATGCAGGATTATCAGAATCAAGACACGGGAACGTGGATTTCGAAAACATGACGGCGATGTTGTCTGCGCAAAGGATGTCAAGCGGATATTTGCGGAGAGGGTCTAAATTTACAGAAACACGGGGAAGCACGCAAGAGAGTTGGGGTTGTTTCGTCTCGGCAATGCAACAGATACGACCGGAAAAATT
>DAOVGO010000053.1 GCA_030672345.1 Methanosarcinales archaeon
GTCTGGTTCGGCACCTGGAGAAATTTCTTCTGGAATTGGGAACGGGATTTTCTTTTGTCGGTCGGCAGTATCATCTCGACGTTGGAGAGGAGGATTTCTACATCGACCTGCTTTTTTACCACCTGAAACTGCGTTGTTTCGTGGTCATTGATTTGAAAAAAGGTCCTTTCCGACCCGAATACGCCGGAAAGATGAATTTCTACCTCAATGTGGTGGATGACAGACTAAAGCATGAAACCGATAACCTGTCCATCGGCATGATTCTCTGTCAGGATAAGAAGAAAATTCTTGCCGAATACGCGCTGCGTGGTGTTGCAAAGCCGATCGGCGTCTCTGAATACGAGCTGACCCGCGCCCTGCCGGACAAATTGAAATCCGCTCTGCCGACCATCGAAGAGATCGAAGAGGAACTCTCATAGACGACAAGGAGGGGGATGGTGGTGAGTGAGTGGATAACTATCACAGAGGTGGTTGGGGTATGAGGGGTGATACAATGCCGACCGAATACGGCCCAGTTTCGGAGCACTTCGATTTCGCCCTGCTGGGTGAACTCTGTGAAGATGAGGGCGGCATCCAAACGGGACCGTTCGGGAGCCAGTTACATCAACGCGATTACGTAAGTCATGGGACGCCGATTATTACAGTCGAGCACCTCGGTGAAAACCGAATCAGGCATGAGAATCTACCTTGTGTTACGGACGATGATAGGGATCGACTGCCCGGCACTGCATACTATGTATATCGACAAGCCGATGCGAGGTCACGGACTGATGCAGGCAATAGCACGTGTGAACCGCGTCTTCAGAGACAAGCCGGGCGGGCTGGTCGTGGACTACCTCGGGCTTGCCGACCAGCTCAGACGAGCTCTTGCGGACTACACCGAAGCTGGTGGTCGTGGCGAAGCCGCGGTCAACCAGGGAGAAGCCGCCCAGGCGATGTTGGAGAAGTATGAAGTTGTCGTCTCTATGTTTCACGGATTCGATTATGCCTCCCTTCTTCAAGCAGAACCTGCAAAAAGGATTGCCGGTATTGCGGCAGCCATGGAACATGTCCTCCAGCTTGAGGATGGGAAGAAACGCTATCTCACAGCGGTGACCGCTCTGTCGAATGCATTTGCCCTTGCCGTACCGCACGAAGAAGCCCTCAGGATTCGTAACGAGGTCGGCTTTTTCCAGGAAGTCCGCAGCGGTCTTGCCAAGGCGACGGTGGAGGGTGCGGGCAAAACACCAGGAGAAATGGAGACCGCGATTCGGCAGTTGGTGTCGCGCGCTGTTGCTTCTGATGAGGTTGTGGATATCTTCGCGGCAGCAGGTCTGAAGAAGCCCGACATCTCAATCCTCTCGGATGATTTTCTCCAGGAAGTGCGAGAACTTCCATACCGGAACCTTGCCGTTGAGTTGCTTAGAAAGCTCTTGAACGATGAGATCAAGACGAAGTCAAGGAAGAATGTTGTTCAGGCGAGATCTTTTGCGGAAATGCTGGAAAAGGCGATACGCAAGTATCAGAACCGTGCAATCGAAGCCGCTCAGGTCATCGAAGAACTCATCGAGCTTGCAAAGGAGATGCGTGAGGCGCACAAGCGGGGTGAAGAACTCGGCATGACCGATGATGAGATCGCTTTTTACGATGCACTGGAAGTTAACGACAGCGCTGTTGCGGTGTTGGGTGATGAGACCTTGAAAACCATTGCACAGGAACTCGTAGCCGCAGTTCGGCGGAGTGTCACCATAGACTGGGCTGTCCGGGAAAACGCCCGCGCTCAAATTCGCGTAATCGTCAAGCGGATTCTTCGCAAGTACGGCTACCCGCCCGACAAGCAAGAAAAGGCTATGCAAACGGTTCTGGAACAGGCTGAGGTGCTTTGTGCGGAGTGGGTATGATAAACGAAATATCATCTAAAATGAATGCCAATGCCCACGTAACGGAGATTTTGTCTACGACTCTGCGGAAAGTATTCGATTTCGAAGAAGATAATTGAAGCACAAACGAAAGAGGCAGCAGAAATGATAACAGAAGAAGATAAAGATACGATCATACGGTGTGCTAAAAGATACAATGTCAAATCCGTCATCTTATTCGGTTCCTCGACGAGAGACGACATCGAATCCAATGATATCGATATCGGGGTAAAAGGAATCGAACCCCGGCTATTCTTCAAATTCTATGCTGAATTATTCAAAAAGTTACCAAAATCCGTTGATCTATCCAGGAAATCAGTATTCAATGACCTTGTAGAAGAGACTGGGGTAAAGATTTATGGATAAACTGCGTAAACAGATTCGTGCAGAGGAATAGCACGTTAACACAGCATTAAATAATCTAAAACAGGTTATGGAAAGAGAAGAGAAGACCGTCATTGAATTGGCAGCGATTGGCACGTTTCTTCATAATATCTACAATGGCATAGAAAATATTTTAAAGCAAATTATAGTCGCAAAAAATGTTGAGATGCCCATGTCAGGTACATGGCATAAAGACCTGTTAAACCTCTTGGTATCCATGTGAATTGTTTCAGAGGGGTTATCTGACGAACTCTACAGGTATCTGACTTTCAGACATTTTTTCGTCCATGCTTATGGGTTCATGATCGAGGAGACTCATCTGGAGGACCTTGTCAATGATATTCCGGATATCTGGTCGCAATTTCTATCGGAAACAGAAAACTATCCAAAGGAGTGAGACCCGCTGGAGTCGTTTGAAATATGCCAAAAAAGAACAACGGAAACGGTAAAGTCATCAATTCACAAGCCGCTATGGATAAAGCGGTCAAATCGATCTTTCGTGACATCCACCCGCCTATCAGGCTTTGCAGGAGGTCTCGTCACACCCTTATGTCCTTTCTTCTGTCCCGGTTTCTTTCCACCGCCTTTATTCTGGTTCTTTTTGCGGTTGCCGTTACGCTTCAGGCTTGGTGGAGTATGTGCGTTCTCATACATAGCCAGTTGGCAACGAGCTCCCTTATGCATGCCTTAAGCGACTCGTTCTCACGCTTAAGTCGGTCAATCGCGTCTTGAAGTTGCTTGATGATCGCGTCCTTGTCCATCATCCTCTTGGAAGACTATTACAGTAATAATATAGAAGTTTTGTGGTCGAGAATGGGTTTTAGATCGATCTGGAAGAACTGTAGAGGGGGTGGTTATGTGAGGGAGCTAAACACATACGGTCACATAAATGACAGCTCCATCCCCGATATCATGCAGTTTCTCGATATCGATGACCTTGCCGATGATGTTTGTGGAAATGAATTTCTCGCCTGATGGTCCATATCTCGAATCGTCCACGAATTTCACACCGATCATCTGAACGCATCGTGCAGATTGATTGGTAACACCGATCTCGCCGGCTGGCACAATTTCCGATGGTGTGTTCTCTGGCATCAATTCCTTACGCACATGCTTTGTCTTGAACAGTCTGGTATTCTCGTATGTCGTAAATGCAGGAAGTTCGCCGACAGGTAATTTGCGAAGCCCGAGTGCATACCTGGAGAAATCGATCGTTTTTGGAGCGAGATCGTCATATAATTTGATCTTCACAAGATTCTTCTCAGAAACTCCATAAGCAGTAACCTCTCCTGTCTGAATGATCTGCATCGTGGTTTCTGGGGTCTGACGCACGATCACATCATCATCCTCGATCTCTCCTTCACGATGCATGATTATGTTATGTTTTAACAGTTCCTCCTCTGCTGTTCTGAATATTTTACCGGGCAGTATGATGCGCTCCGGACGAACATCCAGTGCAATGTTTTGATCCTTGTCCACCAGCTGGATCAGTTCCATGCTGCGGATCACCCTGCCGACCATCGAGTGATTCGGAGATGGTGTTTTGTCGAGTTTCGATGCCAGCATCGTGAATACACCCATTGGGATTCTTTCGATTCCTTTCATTTTATATATCCGTTGTTGTTTGTTCTTCTGATGTGCGCATGGAGGCTGTCTGGATCGATCCGGCATCTCAACCGGTTCGATTCACATTCACTGATGGTAACTGTTGCAAGCACGATCGTACCCGCAGTGTTGTGGTTCCATCCGTTCTGTTTACCTCCACAGTTTACAGCGAGACCGTGAATCTCGCACAGAACCTCTATGACGTTAGGTATACATGAATCATGCCCTACAAATATTCGGTTTTGGATCAAAATCCTAAAAAAGTTAGGTTTCTAAAAGAATCCCTCTGTAAAAGTTCGGTTAAATCTGAAAATCCAAAACATGTTAGATTATCGAAAAAAATCCTGCAGGAATTTCAAAAAATGTACGTGTTTAGCCGCTCAGCCTCACCCTCATCATCTGGAGACTGCCCGAGTCCCTGCTGCGCCCACGTCGCCAGCACTGTCATGATCCGCTCATGGATTGACGTCCCTTTTCCATTACGCAATGTCCCTACGATCTTC
>DAOVGO010000116.1 GCA_030672345.1 Methanosarcinales archaeon
GGCTGTGCTATCCTTCTGATTTGTTCAATAATCATTTTCTTCTCAAAAGATATGCTACTGCCAATAATCCTGCGATTGCGAATACAGCTTCGAATCCCGGTACACCTTTTTCTTCATTCAATTTACTTAGAGCACGTTCTCGATTGTTATACGCCTCGGCGTCATTTGGATCTAATTCTATTGCCTTGTCAAAATCTTCTATGGCTCTTTCGTATTCCCTCAAATTATAATAAGCACATGCATCGATCATGGCGGAGTTTTCTTTGTCCCATCGTAACTACTCAGGTATTCTGATTGGTCTCCCGATTGCGATCCTGTATTTTCTGGCAAGAAAAATAACCGCGGAGGGCGCAGAGGAACGCAGAGCGTTTAACCATTTATTCCCCCTCCGCGCCCCTCTGCGTACTCTGCGGTTATATTCCGTGTTTGGTTACAGTATGCCCCACGTCCCAGGTAGTTCTTACATAGTGAAGTCCCCCGACAGTGGTTTAGGTACCTGAGTAGTTACGTCCCATCATGATAAACCGGAGCGTAATAATGCATAAACCATCTGCATTCCGGATGTTCACGCTTGATAGTGGTGGGACGCGAGACTTCGAGATCAACAACTTTGGAAACGACCGCCAACACCGTGGTGGCGCGACAGTCCCTCCTGTGCCGCTCAAGTCGTTTTATAAACAATGCCCACCAAAAAGCAGATTATATGATCGAAAAGATTCGCGGGTTGAAACAGGAGAAAAATGCAATCATCCTTGCCCACAACTACCAGCGACCCGAAATTCAGGACATCGCTGATTTTGTCGGCGATTCGTTTGCGTTGAGCCAGCAGGCAGCCAGGACCGATGCTGACGTGATCCTGTTCTGTGGTGTCGACTTTATGGCAGAGTCCGCAGCCATTCTAAGTCCTGACAAGACCGTTTTGATCCCGGATACCGATGCAAAATGCCCGATGGCTGCGATGATCACCCGCGAGGCGTTGATCGAGATGAAACGCGGGCATCCTGACGCAGGGGTGGTCTGCTATGTGAATACGAGTGCGCCGGTGAAAGCGGAGAGCGACATCTGCTGTACCTCGGCAAACGCTGTCGAGGTGGTGGAATCGCTCGACTGCGATGAGGTGATCTTTGTGCCCGACAAGAACCTTGCGCTCTATGCAGCCCGGTTTACAAAAAAGACGATCATACCATGGGACGGGTACTGCCCGACTCACCATCAGATCCTGCCCCGCGATATCACGGATGCGAAGGAACAGTACCCTGGCGCAGAGGTGCTCGTGCATCCCGAATGCCGACCCGAGGTGATCGATCTTGCGGATGGTGTGGAGAGCACCGAGGGGATGATCAGGCATGTCAGGGCATCGCGTTCGGACGAGTTCATCATCGGCACCGAATCAGGGATGATTCACAGATTGGAGAAGGAATTTCCAGAAAAGTTCTTCTATCCGGTCTCTGATTACACGATCTGCCCGGCTATGAAGATGGTTACGCTACCTGAGGTTGTTCGCTCGCTTGAGAATCTCGAATATGTTGTTACCATACCAGATGCTGTGCAGGAGAGGGCAAAACGTGCGCTTGACCGGATGCTTCAGGTCAGGAAGTTGCGTTAAATCCCAAAAGTCTGAAGTCTGATGTCAGAAGTCCCGAAGGCAGGGGTTGGTTTTTTAAATGCAGTACAAGGATTTTTTTGAGTTGCTCCGTGCGGGAAACTGTGCGATGGCTGGTTTTGCGGCAGTCATCGGTTCGGGAATTGCTTATACTCTGGTCTCTGACGAAATATCGATTTTTGGAATAATACTCATATTCTCATGCGTTTTTTTGATCACTGGCGCAGGAAACGCGATCAACGATTTTTTTGATGCGGATATCGATGCGATCAACAAACCGATGCGCCCCATACCATCAGGGCGCGTGAGCAAGGATTTTGCACTGTGCTTTTCGCTTCTGCTCTTTGGGACCGGGATTGCGTTATCCTGCTTCCTTAATGCGATCTGCTTTGTCGTCGCTGTCATCAACTCGGCGCTGCTCATCATCTATGCCCGCAACCTGAAACGCACGGTGCTGGTCGGAAATATCTGTATCGGGTATCTCACAGGTTCCACGTTCCTGTTCGGGGGTGCGCTCTTCGGGATGCCCGGTATCATCAGAACCGCAGGACTATTCGGGCTTTCGATGCTTGCGACCATCGCACGCGAGATCGCAAAGGACATCGAGGACACCTGCGGCGATCTGGCGATGGGGGCTGCCACGCTCCCGATCCGGGCAGGGCGTAAGCGGGCAGAATATGTTGCATCGGCGGTGGGCATGGTCGCCGTGCTGTTAAGCCCGCTGCCGTATTTCACCGGACTTTCGGTATGGTACCTGATCGTTGTCGGGTTTGCCGATCTCTGTTTCCTGATCGCGATACTGCGATTGATCAGAGGTGATGCCGCTGGTTCGTCGAGATCGCTCAAGCAGGCGATGGTAGTGGCACTCGCCGCATTCGTGGCTGGCGCGTGGATGTGAGTCGCAGATGGCCGCTTTTGGTTAATTTCGGGTTGTGCCGTTTTCAGGCGTTCTTCACCCTGATATTCTCAAGAGCCTCTTTCGCAGCCTTTCTGACATTCCAGTCCTCATCCTTCAGAGCATGAGTCAGGGGTTCTACAGCCAGTCCGCCCATTTCGCCGAGTGCCCATGCCACCCACCACCGGACGCGCTCATCCTCGTCCTTCATAGCCATGACAAGAGGCTCGATGGCGCCCTCGCTCTTCACCTTTCCGAGAGCCTCTGCCGCATAGCCACGAACACTCCAGAGTTCATCGCCCAGAGCCGAAATAAGCGGTTCAACAACCCTCTCGTCTCTGATCTCTCCGAGAGCCATCGTTGCGCTCTCCCTGACATTCTTATTCACGTCCTTCGCGGCTTTAATGAGCGGTTCAACCGCTCTCGTGTCGCCTATTGATCCAAGCGCTCGTGCTACAGACTTTCTGACATCCTCGTACCCGTCGCTCAGAGCCAGAACGAGGGGCTCGACCGCTCTTCTGTCCCCTATCTCGCCGAGAGCCGTCGCCGCATTCTCCCGAACATGCAGACTTCCCGCCTTCAAAGCCCGGATAAGTGGCAAAACTGCCGGATCTCCGATCGTTCCAAGCGCACGGGCTGCACTCTCGCGAACACCATCGGATTGATCTTCCATAGCCCGGATAAGCGGCTCAACTACCCCTTTGCCGCCAATCATTCCAAGAGCGTGAGCCACGCTCTCTCTAACCTCGTCAGATTCGTCATTTAGAGCCCAGACAAGATATTCGACCGCAGGTTCCCCAACTTCCACCAGCCCGTCCCATTCACTCTTCCCAATCATGTAATAGATCTCTTCGATGCGATTTTTGGGATTCCATCCCATTTTTTCAAGAACCGCGGTTGCATTCTCACGGACAGGCTGGTTTCTGTCACCCAGAGCCGGAACAAGGTATTCAACCGCTCTTCTGTCGCCTATCGCTCCGAGAGCTTCTATTGCGCAGTTCCGGACATCGGCATCCCGGTCTCCCAGAGCCAACGCGAGATATCTGACCGCTCTTTCGTCGCCAATCGCTCCAAGCGCACGGGCTGCAGCCGCTCTGACCTGCACGTACTCATCTTGCAAAGCCCGGGCGAGGGGTCCTGCCGCCGGCTCACCGATCGCCACCAATCCAGCCCATTCCCTCATTCCGATCATGTAATAGACCTTTTCGATGTCACTTTTTGGCTGCCAGCCCATACTCTTAAGCGTTTTCGCTGCAAGCTCACGGGCAGACCAGTTTCTATCGTTCAGCGCCTGAACAAGTGGCATAATCGCCGGTTTCCCGATTTTTCCGAGAACCTCTGCCGCACTCGCCCGGGTGTGCCATTCCCCATCATTCAATGCCTGAATAAGGGGTCCGATCGCTGCTTCTCCTATTTTTTCAAGCGATATGGCGGCTTCTTCCCGAATATTCTCTTCTTCGTCCTTCAGAGCCTGAAGGAGGTGTCCGACCGCACCCGGATCCCTGATCGCCCCGAGTGACCATGCCGCGCTCTTCCTGACATCCCTGTTCGTATCACCCAGATCCTGAACAAGATGGGGCACCGCCCTGTTATCTCCTATCTTTCCAAGCGATCGCGCCGCTGCCTCTCGAACGTCTCCTGATAGGTCATTCAGAGCCTCGATAAGGGGTTCTACAGCCAGTTCCCCCATTTCGCCGAGATCGTCCGCTGCATTTGCACGAACATCGACATCCTCATCTTTCAAAGCTTTTATCAGTCTTTTTCCCTTGAACGAATCGAATATCCCCATTTTACCCCCATTTTAAACCTTTCGGATCAACCTGCAATCCCTGCAATCACATCATCGTCACCGCGCTGATGACCTCGCCATCGATGACCGTCTCCCGCTGATAGACGACCAGACCGGTATCGATGATCGCGTACGGTCGCAACATATCATCATGTTTTCCGCCGCGCATCTTCAGAACCTCGATCGCCCTTATCCGGTTCCCGGACACGCGGAACGTATGCATACGAATAACGACCTCTGAAAGGTACTCCTCCACGCTGAACGATTCATAAGACAATGTCCCGGAATTGATCTCGCTCGAAAGCACTGTTGTGCAATCAAGATTTTCAAGGTTCTTAATCAGCTCCATTATGGTGAATCTTGCCCGAATTTGCTCCTGCGAGATCTTTAGCGAGGTGATCGAGTCGATAAAGATGCGCCTTGCCTCAATCTCGCCAACATAACGTTCGATGTGTTTGCTCAGGGTTTCAACGATCTTCGACCCTGTGTCGAGGTGCATGTCATCACCATCCCCCCGATCAGGAATATAATGAGCGTAAGCGATCGGATCGGCGTGTATGACCCGCATTTTATTCTCTTTGATCAGCCGTTCGATATCCCACCCAAACTGCCATGCGTTTCTGATCACCCGTGCAGGGCTTTCCTCGAGTGTGACCAATATCCCGGGTTCTCCGTAATCCATGGCGCCCCGGTATAGATACTGGAGCCCGAGCGTCGTTTTCCCGGAGCCGGGACCGCCCGTGACCAGAACGATATCGCCGCTGATGAAGCCACCTGCGGTCAGGTCATCAAGACCAGGAATGCCTGTGGAAACCCTGCTCATTACGTCGTGCCCTCTCTGAACATGGAAATGCCGATGCCCGTGTTTACGAGGAGTTTGTGCGCAAGATCCTGATACTGCCATGAACCGAGCCCGCAATCAGGTCCTGCGTATCGTATCGTATCCCCAAACCGCGCATAAGCGTGTCGAAGGCGTTTTGCGATCATATCAGGCGTCTCCATCGACGTCACGATCTCGTCGAGCCTGGACGTCTCCTTCCACACATTGATCTGGTATCGTTCGTTTAATTCGGCGGTCATGCCGAAGATGTCGGTTCTTGCCACGCCGACCCGCAGAAATGTGTCGTACTGCTCAAGATCTGTCTTTTCGACCAGTTCGAGATAGTCCGGGTTTGCTGCGGATTCCACGCCGACGACGTTGATCGAATCGGACTCACATGCAATATTGTAATGCAGAGGCGAGTGCAGGTGTATCTGCGTATCGACATCAGAGGATTTCGCTGAGAGATTGAGCGTACGGATGATCTCGTCGTCATCGAACATGATCTCAGGATTGATGCCGATACTCGGCTCATCGATGCTGATTAAGGCGACATCAAACGACGACTTCATGTTAAGTGCCCTCTTCACGAACCGATCGACGCTTCGTGCAAAGAGTTCGAGTATGTCAGAGTATGCGGTGCTGCCAAACTGCTTCAGATACAGTTCGATCGCGCCTGTGATGCAGACCCTGACCCTCAACCGCTCTCCGTTCTCCTCAAAATACTCCTTTGCGACCGGTTCAAGGAGTTGCAGCTCGATTATATCTGCGCAGGCTTCTTTTACGAGAAATGGCGCCTCATCAGAGGACGGATCATTGATGATCCCGAGAAACTGCTGGTTCATGTCCTGAAACTGAGGGTACGCCGGTATCTCGACGCTTGCAGCGATCTTCTGGCGCATGGCATCACAGACGACCTCACTGACCTCATCATACCGTTTGTCTGCAAATGCTTGCTGCACACGGTCTTTCTCCCCCAGCGGAAGCGGATAACTCCCGATGTCATCGAATATGATATCCATGATATCTATTTATGTGCGTTTTGGTGATGTAAATATATCGGAGGGCTGTCAACGTCAGCCACATCAGGAGGAGTTGGAAACAGAAAGCTCCGAGACCCGGATGTCGTATCGCATCTTATATGCGTGCCACATTATGTCTGGTCTCTTCAATCTCTTCCGCCTGTTGCAATGCATTACACGATCTTGCAGGCTGGCTGAGTGGGGCGATAGAGGTTGATCAGGTTTAAGTAATATAATGACATTGACCGCAACAGGATGAGATGGAGCGATCTACAATACCGGCTTATGGTATAGCGCTATTGATAAGTTGTGGTTTGGATGTGGCATATTATGGATAGATACAATGTCAATTTCATGCGATTGAACTGGAGTAAACAATCAAAAAATCAGGAGAAGCACCCATATACCCTCGAAAAAAGTAATTGGATTGGTTATGCTGATACTGATCAGCGGAGTGATCTGCATTATATGTACGTGTTTAGCCGCTCAGCCTCACCCTCATCATCTGGAGACTGCCCGAGTCCCTGCTGCGCCCACGTCGCCAGCACTGTCATGATCCGCTCATGGATTGACGTCCCTTTTCCATTACGCAATGTCCCTACGATCTTC
>DAOVGO010000063.1 GCA_030672345.1 Methanosarcinales archaeon
GTCGTTGCCCCGATGCAGTGCAGTTCGCCTCTTGCAAGCATCGGTTTCATCAGGTTGCTCGCATCCATCGAGCCCTCGGCAGCGCCAGCCCCGACAACGGTGTGCAGTTCATCGATGAAGAGGATGACCTCTCCCTCAGAGTCCGCAATCTCCTTCAAGACCGCTTTGAGCCGCTCCTCAAACTCGCCTCTGAACTTTGCTCCAGCCAGAAGCGCGCCCATATCAAGCGCAATGATGCTCTTGCTCTTCAAACCCTCAGGAACATCCTGATTTGCGACCCTCTGGGATAACCCCTCGACGATAGCGGTCTTGCCGACCCCTGCCTCGCCGATTAACACTGGATTGTTCTTTCGCCTTCTGGAGAGGATCTCGATCGTCCTTCTGATCTCATCATCCCTCCCGATGACCGGATCGAGCTTCCCTTCCCGGGCAAGCGATGTCATGTCGATCCCGTACTGTTGCAGAGCCTCGTAGGTCGATTCTGGTGATTGCGACGTTACTCTATGGCTCCCCCTGACCTCGCGGAGCGCATCGAGCAGCCGGTCCTCTGTGACCCCTGATTCGCGGAGGATTCTCCCGCACGCACCTTCCGAATCGATGATTGCAAGCAAAAGGTGCTCCACACTTATGTAATCGTCTTTCAGTTTCTTTGCAGCCTTTTCTGCTGATATAAGTGCGCTGTTCAGCCGCTGGGTGATATGGATCTCGGTTATGCCTGATACCTGCGGCTGTTCATCGAGGTGCTGCTTTAGTTTCTCTATCAGTAGTTCAGGCGAGATGTCCATCTTTGCAAGGATTCTTGGGGCAAGACCATCCTTCTCCCGGAGCAGCGCAAGCAGGAGATGCTCGCAGTCGATGTACTGATGATTATACTCAGAAGCGATCGTCTGGCTGTTCTGTATCGCTTCCTGTGCCTTCAGTGTGAATCGATCGGGTTGCATAACGACACCTTGCCTCCATCCGTGATTAATCATTCGGATTTGTTAGCTCCCACCGGCTTCACCCGCCCCACATACCCTATCTGCCAGACACAGGATACCTTTAAGTATATCTATCGGTCAAGCATATCGTAATGCTCATCCAAAGGAGATTTACTAAATGGGAAATCGACCGCTTGATACACTGAATGATGTGCTGGATACGCCAGTCTTAGTCCGATTGAAGGGTTCTCGTGAATTTCGCGGGACACTGCAGGGTTATGACATCCACATGAACCTCACGCTCACTGATGCAGAGGAACTCGTTGATGGTGAGGCGGTGCGCCGCATCGGAACTGTTATTGTTCGCGGCGACAATGTGGTGTATGTTTCCCCTTAAGGTGATAAAAAATGTCGAAAGGAACGCCCTCAATGGGCAAACGTCAGAAGAAAACGCATATACGGTGCAGACGGTGTGGTAGCGTCTCGTATCACAAGAGAAAGAAGGTCTGTGTCTCATGTGGGTTCGGTAAATCAAGAAAGATGCGCGATTACCGGTGGAAAGAGAAAGGACGATCAGGGTAGTCGGGTAGTGGCTTAATTGGGGTGGATTGTCTCGTCATGGAATTGGGTCATCAAAGTGCTATAAACTACCAGAGATCAATCGATTTGGTGATTTCGTTTGAATGAAGCATGTGGGGTGGTTGGCGCCTCATTTACCGGGCAGAAAGCCGCGCTTCCGATCTATTACTCCCTGTACGCGCTCCAGCACCGCGGACAGGAATCGGCTGGCATCTCGATCGCGCACGAGGGCAACACACGGTCGATCAAAGGCATGGGCATCGTGCCATGGGTCTTTAAGAAGACCGATCTGCTGTCGATTCCGGGCAGCGTTGGGATCGGGCATGTCAGGTACTCGACCACCGGCGGCTCAGAACCTGAGAACGCACAACCCCTGACGATTAATTTCAGGGGCGGGACGATTGCGATTGCCCACAATGGGAATCTTGTCAATTCGGAAGAGTTACGCCTCGAACTGACGCGGATGGGGCAAATTTTCCTCTCTGATTCGGATACCGAGGTCATCGCACACCTGCTTGTGAAAGACCTGATGCGGAACAACATCGTGGAGGCGGTGCGCAGACTGATGCGGCGCATTATTGGATCATACTCCTTTGTGATGCTGCTAAACGACATCCTGATCGCTGTAAGGGATCCGCTCGGCTTCAAACCACTCTGCCTCGGAAGGGTCGAATCAGAGGGCGGGTCCGGCTACATCGTGGCAAGCGAGAGCGTGGCGATCGATGTGCATGATGGCGAGTTCATACGGGATGTGTGCCCGGGTGAAGCACTGGTGATCACCGGCGATCGGATAGAGAGCCACCAGATATATAAACAAAAGAATACTGCACACTGCGTCTTCGAATATATCTATTTTGCACGCCCGGACTCCATAATCGATGGTAAACTCGTCTACGATGTCAGATTGAAGATCGGAGAGCGGCTGGCAAGCGAGCATCCGGTGGATGCGGACATGATATCGCCGGTACCTGACTCGGGCATCACCTCAGCGATCGGATACTCCAAGAAATCGGGCATCGAATACATCGAGGCTCTGATGAAGAACCGCTATGTCGGGCGCACCTTCATCATGCCGTCTGACGCTGTGCGGAAGAGAGCGGTTCAACTGAAATTAAACGTGATCAAGCCGAACATCGCGGATCGGCGAGTGGTGCTGATCGACGACAGCATCGTGCGCGGGAACACCTCGCGAAGGATCGTCGATAAGGTGCGCAGGGCAGGCGCATCAGAAGTACATGTCAGGATCGGAAGCCCGCCGATCAAAACCCCGTGCTATCTTGGCATCGATATGCCCACGAGAGAGGAGTTGATCGCATCGCAAAAGAGCATATCAGAGATAGAAACAGCGATTCACGCAGAAACGCTCGGATACTTGAGCATCGACGGGCTGGTCGAGGCGATAGGGATTCCTGCGAGCGATCTCTGTCTTGGCTGCCTCACAGGCGTGTATCCGGTCGAGATACCGGGTGAGCAGTGTGTACGAAGGCAGCTCCGGCTGGAAGAGTTCGATCTGGTTGATTAGGGTTCATATCCATCTTCCGTACTTTGTCTACCGCCGGGAAAAATCGCGAAAGAACGCCTTTTGGTGGTGGATGATCTTCATGGCTATATCCGCGAACCTATTGTGTGCCTGATAGGCTGGTAGGGTTTAAAAGGGATCGTTTGCAACCAGAAGCCCTTAATACTCTATGGGGACGCGTGTTTGCCATGAAAAGATGACCGCTTACTTTCGCAGCAAACACCATTCCATCTAAATACCAAAACAACCATCAAAACACCATAATGCTCCCCCCGTCCCTCAAAGGTCACCTGCAGGTCGCATCCGCAGC
>DAOVGO010000005.1 GCA_030672345.1 Methanosarcinales archaeon
AGTTCGGCAAAGAACCGATCCGGGTTTGTCAGAACATTTGTCATATCAATCACCTCGGTCTTTTGGTTGACCTGTTTGAAATCATGTGCGTAAGTACTTAAATATTTCGATTGATCGAATGGTTCAATGGTAAAATTTGGAAGCCGGTAACTGAATCGTAAAACCGGTGTGCCACCATCTCATAGTAGTGGAGAGAACGCGAATGCTGCGAACAGTAACAGAAGCCCGCCCACAACCACACTACCAACTACCGTAGTCAGCGCGTCATTGGTCGAGAGGTTTCGTGCGTGCTTGACTGCGAATATCCATATAATCACGCTCCACAGCGTGAAGAGAAATCCGATGATGGCGATTGCATACGTCACGAAATGGGGAAGCGATGCGAGGAGCGGCAGGAGTGTATGTATGATTACGGCATTAAAGATTGCCGAAGGGATTCGCGGGATGAAACCATATCCTGTAAACTCGAGCACCCGTTTGAACGAGCCCTCTCCACCAAGGAAGGTCGAGACGGTATAAAACACACCAGCACACAAGAACCACACGATGAACAGTGCGATGAGTCCTATTGCGATGTCTGCCGCTGCTGCGCCAAAACGATAGTACATCATCGCAGCGGAGCTGGCTGAAACAGTGGCTCCGATCAGCACAATCATGAACGGAACCCTCAAGTCTACGTTTCTTTGGAATAGTTCGGCAAAGAACCGGTCCGGGTTTGTTATGAGCGTTCTTCCCAAATATACGGGTTGCAGCATCCGTGACATCAGCGTTCTCTCCATATCTCAATTATATTATAATAACTATGCTGTACAGGAGGTAGACTGCCACCGGTAGAATAACCACGACCGTTGCGGTTCGCTTCGATAGATTGTATGCGTGTTTGACCCCGAAAATCCATATAATAGCGCTCCACAGCAGAAGAAGAACCCCGGCGATGTCAGACGCCTGCATCAGCGGATCCTGCAGGAGTGTCTGCATCATGAGCCCGGGATCAACCGATGCGAGGTCGATCTTCGGATACGCAAACCGGACCGCGGCAAGCTCGATTACCGCTGCGAAGATAGCCGGGATGAAACCGTACCCGACGAACTCGAGGCACCGTTTGAACGAGCCATCGCCCCTGAACAGAAGCGAGATCGCACGGAATACGCCAGCATACAGAAGCCATGAGACAAATATTATAGCGAAGCCTCTGATGAACCCGGTCGCCGCAAAACCACCTGCAAATGCTACCACATCTCCCGCCGAGGGCGAAGGTGTCGTCACACCCGCCATAACCGCAATGGAGATGCCGGTGACGATGGCTGCAAAGAGCACGATTCCGGCTGGTATCGATATGTTCGGGTCTCTTCCGGAGAGTTTTGCAAAGAACCGATCAGGGTTTGTCAGGGCGTTTGTCATGGGATCACCGTCTGGTTGATTGCTCCTTGTGGGTATATGAGTTACTGTTTACGTTTCCGGTTCGATCGAATCAGCATAATCCTTATGCTCGCGGATGAGATCCTTAGATGCATCTCGTCCGCTGGAATCTCTGTCACGGGTTTGGTCGCCCGGTATCTACCGATAAAGACCGGCATCAATCCTGGTTCGACCGCGGATATTATGATCGGGGATCTCTTTGTTGCGCTCGTCAGGGGGCTTCGGGTTTAGTTCCGTCATCCCTTCAGATACCCCAAAATGTCCCTTATCCTGATCTTCTTCCCATACATCAGAATCGCGTTCCTGAATATCCTTGCTGATAGTCTGATCATCACGACGACAGATATTATGAGTATCAGGAGGCTTGCCGCAAGCTCATAGACCGGAACCTCCACGAGTGAGATTCGCATCAACGCTGTCACAGGCGATGTGTAGGGCACGTATGTGAGAACCCTTGCAACGATCGAGTCCGGCGCCTTGACGATTATCCCAAGCAGCATCATCGGAAGGATTCCGAGCATCGTGAATATCATCGCGCCCTGCTGCGCATCCTTAACAGTGCTTGCGGGCGCCGCAACACATGCCATTGATGCGGCGAACAGGAGATACCCCAAAATGAAATAGGGAATTGCAAGAATAAGTATCATGGAGACTTGAATCTCCTGAAATAACGGTGCGAACGACGTTGAAGCTGCCACCAGCACCCCGGAACATATCCAGACAGAAATCTGCAGGAGTCCGGCAGAGCCAAAGCCCGTGATCTTTCCGGTGAGAAGTTCGTTGGAAGAGAGTGTGGAGAGCAGGATCTCGACAGTCCTATTCTCCTTTTCAGCAACGATTCCCTGCATCAGATACCCGGAAGTTGTCATTATTGAGAGCATCATCAGAATTGCGATTACGTAAGGCACGAAAAACCGGACCGGATTCTTTTCTTCAGCCTCTCCTTTCTTATTCAGGCTGATGGACTTCATATCCGCCGGGTCTTTGACCCGATCTCTCAGTGTTTCGCTCATATCGGACTCGTGCAGGAGATTGTCGATCAGAAACGCCCGTATCGAACGGGTCGGAGGTGCACTGAAGACTCCGCCTGTTGAGTACAGGAAAACTCTTCCGGTCTCAAGATAATTCCGGGGGACTGTGAAAAACGAGTTTATCTCGCCATTTAAGAGTGATCCCTCCGCATCCTCGATATCTCCAAACTCGATGAAATCCCCATCTGGTTGCAGAATCCCGGTCTCGTCCACGAAACCGATGCTCTCCGGAGTTTCGGATGCTATCTGCGGGATGTGACCTGACATAAATATCACTGGCAGGAGGATCAAAAGCGGCAGGATCAAACTGATGATGAAACCCTTTGTCTTAACAGTCGCCAGAAATTCGTGTTTTGCGACGATGAGTGTCTTACGCACCTTTAACCACCTCGATAAAGATCTTGTTCAGTGACGGGCTTTTCATCTCAAACCTTCTCAGTTTCACAGATTCCATCAGTTTTTTAAGAATTTCCTGTGGGTCAGTTCCCATTTCCAGATCCAGTTCAGCGTATTTTCCATAGTCTTCCATCCTTTTTACGCCGTCGATCTGCTTCAGGTCTCCCTCGTACTCCACAACCAGGACCGAGGAGTCCCTGTAATCAGCTTTTATCTGATCGAGTGTGCCGTAAAGCACCTTTTTGCCCTGATCGATCATCAGAATCCGGTCGCACATCCTCTCTGCCTGATCCATCTGGTGCGTGCTCAGTATGATCGTCTTCCCGCTGTGCTTCAGATCGAGCATGATGTCCTTTACCATCTTTGTATTGACAGGATCGAGCCCGGAGAATGGCTCATCCAGAATCAGGAGGTCGGGGTCGTGGATGAACGCTGCAATGAGCTGGATTTTCTGCTGCATTCCCTTGCTAAGGTCTCCTATCCTCTTCTTTTTGTAATCGATGAGACCAACCTTCTCCAGCCAGAAATCGATCCTGTCATCGGGTTTTCTGATGTTTTTGAGGTTTGCAAAGTACTTCAGGCATTCAAGAACCGTTAACTTCTGATAAAGCCCCCTCTCCTCCGGAAGATAACCAATTTTCTCCTTGAAATCCTCATCAAACTCTTTTCCGAACATTTTCACGGACCCATAATCGGACTTGATGATGTCAAGGATTATTCGTATCACCGTGGTCTTTCCCGCGCCGTTCGGTCCGAGTAATCCGAATATCTCCCCGCTCTTGATATGAAAACCGAGATCATCGAGAATCGTCTTTGTGCCGAAGCTCTTTGTCAGGTGCGTCACATCCAGAACCGGTCCATCCGTTTTTTCCATCTGCGTACCCGCGATTATGGTCGCGGCTATTTGCCAGATAGTGAACATTCGCTTGTTCTTTGTGTTATCAGACATTTTGTAATATCTCCATGTCTTTATATAAAGTATTAGTTACATTTAGTATATAAAACTTTCTACCACCCCATTGGAATGATTCCACTTCAGGCTATAGCATACAAAAAACCACGTTTAATTGTATGATATAACAAGGGAGGGCAATACGAACATGACAAAGCGAACGAACAGGATATTATTGCGGTGATGGTGCTTGGTTGCGGTTGGGCTGATGATTCCAGGGGCATACACTGCGGCGACGATATGATGGTGGTGGCTGATAGCCACTCATCACCAGCAGATCCCTGCCGCAAAA
>DAOVGO010000105.1 GCA_030672345.1 Methanosarcinales archaeon
CCCTCGAAATTCTTCAGGTCTTCCTTGATACGTCGGATAAAGAGCGGATTATCCTTCCGGGAGATGGATTCCTCGAGCATCTCACTGGTTGCAAAGAAACCCGGCTCAAGGAGATCGAGAAATAGTCTGAAATTCTCAGGATCCCCTTTGTGAGGTGTGGCGGTCAGGAAAAGGAGATGCTCTGTTATCTTAGATAGAGCCTCTCCCAACCTGTATCTGCCGGTTTTGTTGAGTTTATCGCCGTAGCGGTAAGCAGCCATCTTATGGGCTTCGTCCACAATGATCAGGTCAAACTGAGATGAGGCAAGTGTTGGCAGAACATCGTCCCTCTTGGCAAAATCGATGGATGTGATGATCTGTTGCTCCCTGCTCCAGACATTCTCTCCATAAAACGCACCCATAAGCCCCCGATCGATGATTGTGAACCCTTCCTCGAACCGCTCCTTCATCTCCCTGCGCCACTGATCCTTTAGATGCCCTGGCACGACGATCAGGATGCGACTTATCAGATGGCGGAGTTTCAACTCCTTGATGATCAGTCCAGCCATGATGGTCTTTCCTGCGCCTGGATCGTCTGCGATCAGAAAACGGATTCTCGGGAGTTTCAAGACATAGCCATACACCGCCTCGATCTGATGGGGCAACGGGTCCACCTTTGAGGTATTCATAGCCAGGAGAGGATCATACAGCGAAGCGTAGCGATATCGTCTCGTTTCAAGACCGAGAAAGACATGACCTGGCACTGCCGTGAAGTTCGATTCGATCTTCCCGGAATCAAGAGCACTGATCTCGTCCTGATGTATGAGTTGATCGATATGCTGGCGAGAATTACGCGTTACGCCAACCACCCGTATGTAATTGCCCATCTCCTCTACCAGATTCACAACAACAGGCTCCGACCACCTGGAACCCTGTACGACGTCGCCATTTTTGATTTTTATGCCCATTCTCCACGCTTGATATGAATAAATGCTCAAACTTCAGTTTCAGTTCGGCATAGCGATTCTTGGTGGAAGTCATGCCCGTCTAAAGCTGAGATTGTTGATCAGAGAAATGTTTGATTTCGGAGACTATAAACTTCGCGATGTGAAGATCGATGCGTCTTCATGTTTGGATGTGCATTCTCCCGGATTCACGACATCTGGCACTCTCTTACGCATTTCTCGTAGCCTCCTTCCATCACTTCGCCTATTATCCGATCCGGTTTTCCGGAGCACGCAATCCTGCCGCCAAGCATGACGTGCGCCCAGTCCACATCGACGTAGTTCGTGATGGTTGCAAGATGCGTGATTATAAGCCCGGATGCAGTCCGCCTGCTCGGAAGCTCCCTTCTGTGCAAGAGGGAACCGATCATCTCACCCACGAGTTCCATATTCTCGATGTCAACGCCTGAATCCGGCTCATCGAGCATCACGAAATCCGGATCCTGCGCCATCAGTTGCAGTATCTCGGACCTTTTGATCTCGCCTCCTGAGAAACCGGCGTTCACGTCCCGTTCCAGGAATTCTTCTGTGAAATGCATCCTCTTCGCAAGATCCCGGGTTTCCTCGGTTATCTCGCCGGATTTATCGCCGCGGCAGAGACTCACCATGTCGCCCAGTCTGATACCGCGTATGACTGGCGGGTTCTGAAACGCTAGTCCCATCCCGAGTTTCACGCGCTCGGCTGTCTTTAGATCGGTGATATCCTCGCCCTTGAAGATGATCCTGCCGCCTGTCACCCGGTATCTCGGAAACCCGAGTATGCCGAGCAGAAGCGACGTCTTTCCGGATCCGTTAGGACCGAGCAGGACGTGGCACTCGCCCTTCTCGATCCGTAGGTCGAGACCCTTGAGTACGGGTCGTCCATCGACCTCAAGGCTCAGGTTTTCTATTTCGAGCATGTCTACAGGTCTGTTGCATTAATCCTTGATCTTCTCAAACGAATCCTTGTGTTTGCAGACCGGACACTCCTCCGGAGCCGCGTCTGCATCAGTAACGTATCCACAGTTCGTACATCGATATTCTGCCATCAAATTATACCTCCTTCATCCATATCTGTTAGGGCATTTTGTATGGTGGCACCCACCAAACCATGCCTTCTGTGGAGATGCACCTCTGCTCTATATATTCCTTTTGTAGAGGTGAGACTGTCAACTTACGCTGGTGTTTCGGATCCCGACATTGTTCTGTTTGTTTCTGGATACCCGGTTGCATCTGCGCCAAACAGCGCGCCATCGCGTGTCGGCGCTCGGCAGCACGTTCGGATGGAACCTCGCCGATCATGCGAACGTGGGGAAAACAGGCGCCCCAAACCCGAAAACATTCCGCATGAGGTCTTGCCGCCACCGCGGGCACGCTCCTGACCCGGGGACACCGCGTTGATGTGACCGCCCCATCACCATCAGTCCACAAAAGATTTATCATCCCGACGCCAATGATGTGCCGAGGAAGAACCATGACACAGTATAAAATTCCGGTGATCCCGGGCGACGGCATCGGTCCCGAAATAGTCGCAGAAGGAAGAAAGGTTCTGGACACCGCAGGCGAGGTGTACGGATTCGATATCGACTGGATCGAGTATCCGCATGGCGCAGAACATTATCTAAAGACAGGAGAACTCCTGTCAGAGGACACGCTCACCGAACTGTCCGGATATGACGCAATCTATCTTGGATCGATCGGTGACCCGCGTATTCCCCCTGGGGTGCTTGAGCAGGGAATTCTCCTGACCGCACGGTTTTATTTTGATCAGTACATCAACCTGAGACCTGTCAAACTTCTGAAAGGGGTTGCTACTCCGCTGAAGGACAAAGGACCGGAAGACATCGATTTTGTCGTGGTGCGGGAGAACACCGAGGACCTGTACATCGGCGTCGGCGGGCGTGCCGCTGCTGGCAGGAGCAGCGATACCGCTGAGATCGTGCGCAATCTGTACCATGTGAAGTTCGACTTGGATGTCGAGACCGATGCTGACGAGATCGCGTACCAGATCGGGATGATCAGCAGGCAGGGCAGCGAGCGTGTGATCAGGTACGCATTCGAACTTGCATCTGATCCCGCACGGAAACAGCATCTCTCATCCGTTGACAAGGCGAACGTGATGACCGACATCTATGGATTCTGGAGAGAGGTCTTCACCACGGTTGCAGACAAGTATCCGGATATCGAGACCGATTTCAACTTCGTAGACGCCATCTGCATGTGGTTTGTGAAGAATCCTGAGTGGTTCGATGTGGTGGTCACCCCGAACATGTTCGGCGACATCATAACCGATCTCGGCGCGATGATCCAGGGGGGACTCGGGCTTGCGCCGGGCGGAAACATCAATCCCGATGGCGTCTCGATGTTCGAGCCGATACACGGGAGCGCGCCA
This sequence comes from Methanosarcinales archaeon, assembly GCA_030672345.1. Lineage (GTDB taxonomy): Archaea > Halobacteriota > Methanosarcinia > Methanosarcinales > Methanogasteraceae > Methanogaster_D. The sequence goes on from DAOVGO010000105.1 coordinate 3,355, forward strand.
AAGCACAAAGGCTTGAACAAAGTCAACCCGATCGCAACGATCTGGGCTGGTGCGATGTTAATCGAGGAAATAGGGCAACGTGATGCTGCGCAGGCGATCGTTGGCGCAATCGAGGAGAACCTGCTCGAGGGAAAGGTGAAGACGTACGATCTCGGAGGGTCAGCCGGCACAAGCGACGTCGGGGATGACATCGCCAGACGGCTGTCCGCATAAACGCCTGTGATGTGCGGATTAAAAGAACGCTTTTAAGGTCACATTACATATAGGTCATTGATGACTCTACCAGAGCATACCGGCGATCAGAGCAGCGACACCGACGCAGCCGTCCGGTCAGAGCGGGATCGGGAACTCAAACAGATGGACGAGCTCCTCGACAGGGCAGACCGGAAGACCCGGATCGATGACGGGAGTTCTGTTACCGAGACGTCGCCTTCGCCGGTGCCGACCTCGGTGCCGCCGCCATCATCACCGCCACCTCAGGCACCGGTCTCGCCACCTCCGGCTCCGACCCCTGTTCCGACTCAACCACCGAAGAAAAACCCTCTGAAAGGATTTTTTGCATATATTGCGATCGTATTGTTGCTGATAACGATCATCGGGGTGAGCCTCGCAATGATCTTTGGGGGATTTGACACTCAGGGGTTCTATCCTGCCAGAGATCAGGTTGCAGTGATCTACGTGCAGGGAATAATGATCACAGGTGGGTTACCTGATGGATTTGGGTTTGCGACCTCAGAAAATATCGGCAAGAACTTAAGGATTGCGGCAAAGGACGATAATATAAAAGCGATCGTTCTGCGGGTGAACAGCCCGGGCGGCACCCCGGCAGCAGCGCAGGAGATTGCAGCCGAGATTGCGAAGGCGCAGGCAGGCGGAAAGCCGGTGGTAATCTCGATGGCAGATGTCGCAGCAAGTGCCGCATACTATATCTCTGCCCCGGCTGACCGGATCATCGCAAATCCTGACACCATCACCGGCAGCATCGGGGTGGTGTGGGTCTTTGAGAACAAATCAGGATACTACGACGAGGAAGGAATCGAGCACTGGGTTGCGAAATCAGGGGAGTTCAAGGACATGGGCGCTGACTGGAGAAATCTGACCGAGGAAGAGAAAGAGTATGCAGGCGCGGTGGTGATGGATGCGTTTTCGAGGTTTGTGGACGCGGTCGCCAGCGGAAGAAACATGACCCGAGATGATGTGTTAAACCTCTCTGACGGGCGCGTATACACCGGTGCAGATGCGGTAGACCTCGGTCTGGTGGACGAGACTGGCAATATGTACGATGCCATCGACATAGCAGCAGAACTCGGAAACATCGCAGGAGAGCCTACTATCACTTATATGAACAAACCGTCGATTTCCCAGCTGTTGTTCGGAGGAACTGAGCATATCAGCTGTTATACAGGCTCTGATGCTCCCGGTTAAGCAGGATTTGCTCAACAGTTCCTATATAGATCGTGCACGCTCTGCCACGCCTCTGTGCTGGCTGGAAGTCATAAGTAAGCGGCTCACTCGACTGCCACATCTGATCGATCACCTGAAGTAGCGTGATCGCTTCGGCACACCCCTCGATCACCCCGATCTTTTCATTCATGATCTGACATGCGCACCGGAATGGGCAGGTGTTGCCGATCACGAGTTTAACAGCGCCGCCCGGTGTCGTGGTCAGGGTAAGGTCTAGCGGGTCTGGCATCGACTCGAGAAAGCAGGAGATCACATCCTCCAGCCGGTCAAATTTCTTTGAGGTGTCGATGCTTGATCCCTGCAACCATATCCGGGCTGCTTCCTTGATGATCGGATCGAAGAGCACACGCGCATCCCGAAATCGAATATGCGATACCTCTGCCACCGCAGCGACCAGCGCAGGGCAGGAGAACCCCATAGAATCCACATCACATTCTGTTCCATTCATGTAGACTTACACCCACGTCTTGACATTGTAGTAAACCTTTTCATCAATCTTAAACATTGGGATCGAACCAACAACTTTACAATCAGATACCTCGCATAGATGCCCAACATGAAATCGAATCCCATAATGCTTGTATCGCTGCTGGTGGTTGCGGCGCTGTTTGCCGGATGCATTGGAGATGACGGAACCGAGGTTGCGCCAACTCCGACACCAATTCCGACGCCAGAACCGACACCAATCGCGACGCCAGAACCGACACCGACTCCAACGGAAACGCCGGAGCCGACTCCGACCGAAACAATCCAGCTGAGACCGCCAAAGCCCATATACCTTGAGAAGTATGCGATGGCGCCGAAGACTCCAACGATTCGCGCGGGCGAGGCTCTGAACTGGATCAATCTCCAGAAAAGCCCTATGATCACATACATACTGGTGAGCGATGATGGGCTATGGGAGAATCAGTCGATCAGCTACGGCAGTAAGTTCAAATACACATTCGACACACCCGGCAACTACTCGTATTACTGCTCGGGCTACGGGAATGCGATGCGCGGAACCGTGACGGTGACTTAAGCGATCAGACCACAGGGATTTTTCGCGTGAAAGTGTGGTTGAGGCGACCACGGTCGAATCCGGTTGCAAAAAAACGGCTGGGCTACTTCCGTTTGATTTACGTAAAAGAACGCATGCGACGTGGACGAGGAGAGGCGAGCGATCGCCTCTTCCTTACGTCAATGAATCACCGTAACTGACCCCGGAGATTGTCTACTAAAATCCTCACAGCTTCACGATCGCGCTTCTCGGGCACACCTCAATGCATGTCCCGCACTGGTTGCACTTCTCCTGATCGATCACAGCAACTGCCTTCACCAGTTTGATTGCGCCTTCAGGGCAATTCTTCTTGCAGATTCCGCATCCGATGCACCCGAACTCGCATATCTCCTTGACATACTTGCCTTTGTCGTGCGATGCGCAGACCACATATACCGGACCGTGCTCCTTTGCAATCGTTAACACCTGTTGCGGGCATGCAGTCACGCAACACCCACAGCCCTTGCAGTTGTACTTCTTGATTCTCGGAAGCCCGTTATCCGCGATCTCGATCGCATCGAATTGGCATGCACGGACGCAGTCGCCAAGACCGATGCATCCATACGAGCAGGCTTTCCTTGTGCCTGAAAGGAGAATTGCAGCCCTGCATGTGTCCGCGCCGATGTAATCGTACCGATCCCTGCAGTTTGTGCCACCCTGACAGAGAACGATCGGATACTGGGGCTCTGCTGCAGCAACCTCGATTCCGAGCAGCTCACCGATCATCTCGAAGGTCTCTGCATCGCACGAGGTGCAGACGTCTGGCGTCACGTCCCCTGCCACGATATGCTCTGCACAATCGGCGCACCCCGGGTATCCGCAGGCTCCGCAGTTTGCTCCAGGCATCAGTTCCATCAGTGCATCAACAAGCGGATCGGTCTCGACATAGAACGCCTTTGACGCCCATACGAGCATCCCTGCCATCGCAAGTCCGAGTGCGCCAAGTACAGCGATTGCAGGCGGCATCAAACTCATAAGATCAACGGTCATAGTTTCACCACCGAAAAGTAGCTGACAATGATTAGTGCGACCATCGTCGCTGCAAAGAACGCTCCGATGAAGCCGCTGAAGAGGTCAACATTGCGCATAATCAGCTTCTCCCGGAGCGCCGCTGTCGCAAGCATCACCCATGAGTAGCCAAGACCTGCCGCGAATGCGTACATGATGCTTGCGCCATACGTGTAGCCCTCCTGTATGTTCAGGAGCACCACACCAAGAACAGCACAGTTCGTTGCGATCAGCGGAAGATATATCCCGAGCGACCGGTACAGCGGCGGGCTGAACTTGCGTATGATGAACTCGACAAGTTGCACAAATGAAGCGATCACGAGGATGAAACAGATCGTCCGCAGGAATGTCAGGTCCTTCCCCAAAAAACTTGCAGGACTCAGGAGATAATGGTATATGGGCCA
>DAOVGO010000197.1 GCA_030672345.1 Methanosarcinales archaeon
TCCGAATCGTTCCAGCCCACCAAAAGCACAGCGTGGTTCGCCCAGCCAACATCTCGTACTGGTGTGTAGACTCCGGATCGATAATAATACCAATCATCAGGAACTTTTAGCAAAACAGACATTGGACCATATTTCAGAAGTGCCCATTTGAAGTTGTCTGTGCTGGATTTCACGGCGACATGATCGGTGATCTGCCACGCTCGGTCCTGCCAGCCGGCGCAGGGATCGCAACCACAGTTCTTCTCGATGTTAGGGAAGCAAGTCTCGTCCGGAACTCCTGTATCCCGGACATAATCAAGTGCCCAATCCGGCCATCCGCCGCTACAACTCCCCGCGTCGCAGCATGATGATATTAGATGCTGCTCTGATAGATCGATGTCAATTTCGTTTGTATAGATCAGGACTGCGGATTCAACAGCGCCGATTGCGGAAAATGCCCAGCAACTGCCGCATGATCCCTGGCTCCTGACCGGCGTTACCCAGTTCTTGCCATCCTTATTACGCCAGTCGAAGGCATTGGGATACCGTACTCCTTTTGGAGCGAGGACTGGGGGTTTGCTCGGGGCAGGGATAGGATCAGGCAGCGATAACAGCCGTTTCTCCCCAGGCGTCAAGCCGGATACAGACGTCGGTCCTGCGCTCCAGTTCGCGCCAGTATCAATGATTGCGTCCCGTACTTCCATGATCCGGATAGACTCGTCAGATACGCCGGCTGTGAGTTGTGCCATACTCATGAGGATGAGTATGGATAGCATCGTCGTTTTGTTCATGTTTACCTCGCTTGTGTATCATGCGCCCAGTGTTGCCGTGTGTATTGAATTGGGGTTTGGGTCATGTCTCTCGTCACATTCCTTGCTTGATGTGGCATCACCGGGCGTTTCATGCACGCTCCATATTTACTCTGATTTCATCCCTCATCTCTGCTTCGGTCTTCACGATAGTTTCCCCTGGTGGTTCAGGCTCAGTTTCAGGCTCAGGTTCTTCGGGTGTCTCCTCGGGGGCTGGTTCAACAGTTGGCTTACGCCTCTTTCGCCTGCCAAGACCGAGTGCAAGGGTTTTGGATAGCTCAATTTCTGTTTGTGAGAAGTTAGGTGGCTCAAGCCCGACATGGCAGTACTTGTCTTCGAGTATGGCTTTGACCTCATCCTCAACATCCATCCGCACGCCGTCCGGGATATCCTCCTCTTTATGGTATTGCTCCCATGTCTCTTCGATGATGTCGGCGATCTCATCTTCACCGGTCAAGCGAAATGAACGCTCAAAACCCTTTCTGAATGACTTGTCCGCTGCATAGTTCACCATGACTTCCGTTCCTTTAAGTCGTTCTTTGTAATCCAGCGTGATCTTTGCCCACCCAGCGATCAGGTTTACGTACATTGCGCACCCGACAAGTGGTTTTCCGGCATGTTCGAGCTCGGCGTCACATCGTTTCTTCAGTTCTCTCACTGCCCCGTCGCCACCGTGACCACCAAGAGCAAGTAAGCCAGCTGTTGTCAGCTCTCCGGTCCCCTTATCAAATTGCGGGGTCAACGACCAGCAGGCATGAATATCTTCTCGTTCAGGCATTATTAGCATCCTCGCAGGGGTTCATCTTCTTAATGTACTTGATGCACGCACTGACATAGATAAGCTGCCCCTGATCTCTTGCAGCTCTCAGAAGCTGTGCCGCCTCATCGATATCATCCATGTGTGACACTATATTGCTGATCTGTCAAATAATAATTCCCGAAAAAAGAAGATGATGGCGTGCATATCACGCCATTGCTTTCGCCCATGATTCACCCCATGCTTCAGCACTGCCAGCCTTTGCCTTTGCTGCCTTCAGGCAGGTTGCGGTCTTCATGCCACCTTCTCTGCCGCACGCAAAGTATTTGTCTACGCCGATTCGGTTGACTCCTGCGACATACTTTGCCTTGCCTTTCTCGATCATTCTTGCTTCTCCAGCCATAGTTTTTCACCTCCCTTGCAGTTGTTTGACATAAGCGTCATTACTACCATCGCGTAACTACTCGCATATAAACGCTGGTGATCACATTTCGCTATTCGTGATCACCAAATCAGGTCTCCCGAAGATTGCTACCGCGGTCTCAAGATCACTCTCAATCAGCCGTTTCGTGAGTGTGGGTATCGCTGCAACGATCAGGTCGCTTAATGTGACGTCGCTCTCAGTGATCAGGATGAACAGGTTGAGCATGTCACGTATCGTCTCAGAACGGCTCTTCCCGTACTTACTTGCGATGCTATCGATCAGTTCGAGCTGCTCAGTGGTGGTCTT
>DAOVGO010000160.1 GCA_030672345.1 Methanosarcinales archaeon
GCGCTCGATGTGGAGCACCGCCTGACAAAAGCCGACCAGGACGGGCTCAATCCCAAAGGCATCAACGTCATCCGCTCCTTTGATGGCAACATCAAGATCTGGGGTGCGCGCACGCTTGGAGGCGATGACAACGGTGAGTTCAGGTACATCAGCACACGCCGTTTCTTCAATTTCCTGCGCGAGTCCATAGACGAGGGAACGCAGTTTGTGGTATTTGAGCCAAACAGTCCGGCGCTCTGGCAGCGCATCAAGCGGAGCGTCGGCGACTTCCTGTTGCGGCAGTGGCGGGAGGGGGCGCTCTTTGGCGAGACACCTGATAAAGCGTTCTTTGTCAGATGCGACGAAGAGACAAACCCACCAGAAGTGCGCGAGGCAGGACAGGTGGTGACCGAAATCGGTGTTGCGATTGTCAAGCCAGCCGAGTTTGTCATCTTCCGCATCCAGCAAACGACAGGAGGGTGAAGCTATGAACAGACATAACATAAAGGAGGATTTCTGATGGCAAGAGTTGATCCATACAAGAACTTTCGGTTCCTCGTGGAGATTGATGGCATTGTGCAGGCGGGATTTTCTGATTGCACCGGTTTTGGCTCGACCATTGAAGTCATAGACTATCGCGAGGGCGGTGAGGCGGCTACAGTGCGCAAGCTACCCGGGAAGGTGACTTACCCGGATATTGTGCTCAAGTGGGGCGTAACCGACTCGCGCGAACTCTACGACTGGCACCTGGCGGCAGTCAATGGGCAGATTGAGCGCAAGAACGGTTCTGTCATTCTGCTTGATGATACCGGGCAGGAGAAGGTGCGCTGGAATTTCTTTGCTGCATGGCCAAGCAAATGGGACGGACCAGACTTCAGCGCCAAGGGAAACGATGTGGCGATTGACACGTTGACTGTGAGCTGTGAAAGGGTAGAGCAGGCATGAATAATGCATTCAGTACTGAATTTGAATTCGTGCTGCCCAGAGGTTATGTGGATAAAGAGGGGACCATCCATCGGGATGGGGTGATGCGACTTGCAACAGCCGCCGATGAGATCCTGCCACTAAAGGATTCCCGTGTGCAGGCAAATCCGGCGTATCTGGTCATCATCCTGCTATCGCGAGTTGTTACGCGGATAGGTTCCCTTGAAGTGATCAATCCAAAGGTGATCGAGGAGATGTTTGCTTCTGACCTTGCCTACCTGCAGGAGTTCTACAATCGCATCAACGGGAATGGCACCCGCGCGCTGAAGGTCGTCTGTCCGCACTGCCAGCAGGGGTTCGAGGTGGATCCGGAACGCCTGGGGGAATCGTAGGCTACCCCCTCAATCAGCTTTACGAGGAGGTAGCCTACATCGCCTATAACTTCCACTGGTCGTATGAGGCGATACTGAACATGGAACATGCTGAACGACGGCGGTGGGTGGAGGAAGTTGCAAAGACCATCCGTGCTGCGCAGATATCGTAAGGTGGGAGGCATAGCAGCAATGAGTACCGAAACACAGGAACGGACCGGGCGCGAAAGTACTGGACTGCCATCAGGCGTTCGCAAGCGCCAATCATGGCGTCCGCCTGCTGTGCGCGTGCTGGAGACACTCGTATCAGGGCTCATGCGCCATGCTAAGCCGTTTGTGAGCAATGCTGCAGAACGGTTGGCATGGTACGAGCAATTCATCCAGCGCGTGCGACCGTGGCAGGGATGGCTGCCGATGTCACTGGAGTTCCCTACAAAGGAGCAGACGTCAGAAGGACCAATACAGGAGACGCCAGCAATCCACAAGGTATCGCACAGGAACGGATCTGATGCTACGAACGAAACTTCGCCACCTCCGGTCCAGCGCTATGCAGCACCTGCAGCACCCACTCCAGGGTTGACAACGGCACAACAGCCGAGAGCCAAACCCGCTCCATCTCGTCCTGCAATCAGACTTGCTATTCTCCGGATGATTCAAACAACAAAGGCAATCTCCGGAATGGATGCTGGCAGCCATAATGAATCGCCACCGATCACACGCGACCACAGCTCATGGCGCTGGCTCTCGATTGCAGATGTGTCAAAGTCAGAACCACATCTTGTTACAGGTGCCTCGTCAACACCACGTCAGGAAGTGAGCGGTGGTTTTCCGATGCATCAACCATCACACCCGGTTCTGCCAGAAGCCAGGCGAACGAGAACAGAACCAGAAACATCGCCGCTGATGCAGTGGACGAAAACTCGTGAAACGTCTCTGGCTACTGGACCTGCCATCCTTCAGACGATCCAGACAACAAAGGCGATCTCCGGAATGGATGCTGGCAGTCATAATGAATCACCACTGATCACACGCGACCATAATTCATGGCACTGGTTATCGATTGCAGATGTGTCAAAGTCAGAATCACATCTTGTTACAGGTGCCTCGTCAACACCACGTCAGGAAGTGAGCGGTGGTTTTCCGATGCATCAACCATCACACCCGGTTCTGCCAGAAGCCAGGCGAACGAGAACAGAACCGGAAACATCGCCGCTGATGCAGTGGACAAAAACTCGTGAAGCCTCTACAGCTTCGCCATCAAAATCCGAATCACGGGGTGCCATTGAAACGTTGCTTGAACAAACAGTAATGCCGGTTCCACTGCCTGGACTTGAACTGCGGCTGGTATCGCCCGGTGAAGAGGATTCCTCAACCCATACTCTACAACATGTCGCTGATGCTGATGACAGACAACCGGCAGCAGATGATTCGACACCGCCGATGTATGTGCCTGCTTCGCCACCGAGACCAGAACTCGATATCAACGAGGTAGCCGAGAAGGTCTATAACACGCTCGTGCGCCGTCAGCAGATCGAAAGGGAAAGGATGGGGTTGTACTAAATGCCACTTACGAAAGCACTCATCATCAACACGGATGCCCTCGTGCCAATTCCAATTCCGGTGATGTTCAATCCGCCTGAGTATCGGCTTCAGAAGACCAATACGTTCAGCGAAATTACTGTTCCTGGACTCGGTTCATCACTGCTCCAGTTTGTGAGCGGGAATGCGCAGACGCTGACGATGGATCTGTTCTTTGACACCACTGATATCGGGGTCGATGTGCGTGTGCATACAGAACTGGTGATCGGATTAACCGCTGTCAATGCTAAAACACATGCCCCGCCCAGGCTCCTCTTCCTATGGGGCTCACTCATCTTCCCATGTGTTCTGCAGAGCGTGACGCAGCGGTACGAATACTTCAATGCAGCCGGGATGCCGCTCAGGGCGCGGCTGACCGTGACACTGAAGGGCTATGACCTGCTCGAAAGCTTGCTGGCGAGTATCCCGCTGGAGTCTGCCGATCGTACCAAGCTGCGGGTGGTCAGGGCTGGCGATACCCTCCAGAGTATTGCCGCAGAAGAATACGACGATCCTGGGCAGTGGCGCCCCATCGCTGAAGCGAACCGGATCGACAATCCACTGGTGATCCAGGCAGGACAGGCACTGCGCATCCCGCCACTGGACTAAAAGGAGACTTGAATTATGGTGGCTGCCGGCTTATCAGGCACGGACATCTATGTCCCGAATTTCGAGATCACAGCCAGCAACACACCGATCAGACCGGATGTGGCTAAATCCATTCTGCGAGTCACTGTGGATAACCGGCTCGATTCACCAGGGATGTTCAGCTTCGATGTCAACGATCCGGAACTGAGGTTCATTGATGCCAGGCAGGGTTTGTTCGCTGAGGGCACTGAGATCGCCATTCGACTCGGCTACATGGGGCAGATGGAGGCGATGATGATGGGTGAAATATCAGCACTCGAACCGAACTTTCCAGACAGCGGTGCACCGACGCTGACCGTGCGAGGCTTTGATCTCCTGCACCGCCTGACCAGGGGCACATTCACCCGAACGTTTACGAATCAGTCACTCCGCCAGATCTCACAGCAAATAGCAGGCGAGATGGGGCTCGGCGTGCAAATAGATTCAGTGCAGGGTGTGGACGAGCCGCATGAATACATGGCACAGTCGAACCAGAGCAATCTGCAATTTCTTCAGGGTAAAGCAGAGCATCTGGGATTGCAGGTCTGGGTCGAGAACAGTATCATGCGTGTTGGGCAGCGCACAGCAAGCTCGACGCAGATTCCGATCACGCTCGAATGGGGCAAGACACTGAGAAGTTTTCAGCCGCGCCTCACAATGGCAGGACAGGTGAATGAGGTGATCGTACGGGGCTGGGACCCGGTGCGTGCCCAGCAATTCACAGGCAGGGCGCAGCAGAACGGCGCGATGACCAGGGAACTGTCTGCAACCGGGCAGCAACAGGTATCGCGAGGGTCTGGAGGAACGTCGCAGTCGGTCGTGAGTGACCGCCCGATTTCCAGCCAGACAGAAGCTGATATGATGGCACAGGCGATTCTTGCTGACATCACAGATAACCTCATCACCGGCACCGGTTCAAGCATGGGCAGGACCGATATTCGTGCCGGAGTTGATGTGCAGCTGACAAGGATCGGAAGGTTTGGTGGAACGTATCAGGTGCTCAAAGCGACGCACACGTTAGGTTCCAGCGGCTATCAAACAACGTTTGAAGTGAGGAGACGAATCCTATGACATTTGACATCGGAACAGAACAGCGCGGTGACAATCGCATCTATGGTGTGGTCGTGGGTAAGGTCACGAACAACAAAGATGACCCGCAGCATCTGGGACGCGTGGAACTGACGTTTCCATGGTGGTCTGACAGCGATAAGAGCCACTGGGCACGTATAGCTACGTTCATGGCAGGTCCAGAACGCGGTGCCTTCTTTCTACCTGAAGTAGGCGACGAGGTGCTGGTCGCATTCGAGCATGGTGACATTCACCGCCCTTATGTGATCGGTGCACTGTGGAATGGGGAGGCAAAGCCCCCTTTCGATAACGCCGATGGGAAGAATAATATTCGATTCATCAAGTCACGCAGCGGGCACATCATCAGACTGGATGACACCGAGAACGCTGAGAAGATCGAGATCATTGATAAGACAGGAAACAATTCCGTCACGATAGACAGCAAAGAGAACACGATTACGATTGAGTCGGCAAAGGACGTGATCATTCAGGCGCCGCAGGGCAGGATCAGCCTTGATGCGCAGAATATAGAGATTACGTCTGCGGCTGATACAAAGCTCGAAGCACAGACAACACTTGACCTGAAGGCGAGCGCGAACCTGACCATCAAGGGTCAGATGGTAAACATCAACTGAGGAGTAAATATGGGAATGCCAGCCGCAAAGCAAGGCGATCAGATTACAGCAATCGATACGCACATCATCATTCCGCCACCACCCCCGCCTGCGACAGTGCCGACACCCCACCCGTTCAGCGGCATCATCGACGGCAGCTTGAGCCCGGACGTGAATATCATGGGGTTCCCTGCAGCCACGGTTGGCAGCACCGCAACCAACACCCCGCCGCATCTGCCTATCGGGGGCACGTTTCAGAAGCCACCTGCAAACCGCGGCACGATTCAGATCGGCAGCGGAACCGTGTTCATCAGCGGCAAGCCTGCTGCACGGAGTGGCGATACAGCGATGACGTGCAACGACCCTGCTGATCTGCCGGTAGGAAAAGTCGTGGCAGCAGGGACTGTGATGATTGGCTAAGAGGCAGGATTATGTACAATAATTCGAGTGAAGGTAAAGAATTTCTGGGCGCAGGAGTCGCCTTTCCGATAAGGTTGGATGCCGGACGTATTGCGATGAACAGCTATGAAGATCATGTCCGTCAGTCCATCCGGCTCATTCTGCAGACTGCGAAGAGAGAGCGGATGATGCGCCCTGACTTTGGAGCCGGACTCCACAATCTGGTATTCGAGCCCGTTAACCCAGTGACAACAGCACTGGTCCAGCATGAGGTAAAGGAGGCTCTGATTCGATTTGAGCCGCGGATCGATGTGCTGAGTGTGGAGGTCACCGTTGATCAGAAGGAGGAACAGAAGTTGCTCACCAACATACAATATCGCGTGCGAAGAACGGATACCATCTTCAATCTCGTCTATCCATTTTATCTCGAAAGAGGAGAGCTCTGATGCCAGCGAAATCACCCACACTCGACAACCGGGCATTAAATGACATACTGGAGCAGTTACAGGGGTTAGCTCGCGACAACGTGCCCGAATGGCATCCACCAGACGAAGGCGACGCTGGCACAATGCTCCAGCGTATCTTTGCACGGCTGCTCGAGATATCGCTGGAACGGTTGAATAAGGTGCCAGAAAAAAATCTGCTCGCTTTCCTTGATGTTATGGGCGTGAGCTTGCTTCCGCCGTCCACCGCAAAGGTACCGCTTAGCTTTTCACTCACACCCGGAAATCCAGCGACCCTTGTTCCGAAGGATACGCAATCCAGCACTCAGACGAGCGGGGAGCAGCCTGCCGTCATCTTTGAAACCGAGGATGATCTCACGGTCATCCCTGCCCAACTGACGATGGGCTTTGCGATGGACCCGGCGTGGGATCGATGCGCCGATCAGACGCTCCTGCTCGGGGGGGAGAGTTTCACCAATTTTACGCCGTTTGTCGGAACGAAACGGATGCCTCATGTGCTTTACATCGGGGATGATGCGCTGCTTAATTTCAGTCGAGAGACCACTGTAGAATTAAAAATTGAAGAAGGCACCTTTTCACAAGACGAACAGGAGTGCTTGAAAACACTATCATGGAGGTGCAGGAGTAAGGGCGCAGGAAAAACCAAAATTCCAACGGTTGGGGAAAAAGCACTCCAGTTCACCATATCCGATCCGATTGATCAGGAAACGGTAAATGGGGTAGGTTTGACGCAAGGCATTCAAAACCGCTGGCTGCGTGGAGTGCTCACCACCCCGCTCCCGGATGCAAAGGCGGCGCAAGACCTGCGGCTGAAGAACCTTATACTCAAGGTAAGCGCCAACAATCTGCTGCCTGATTTAGCCTTCAGCAATACTGCACCAGTGGACGTGACCAAAGACTTCCTCCCGTTTGGCGAGGCGCCAAAGATGGGGGATACGTTTTATATCGCCAGCATGGAGGCGCTCTCCAAGGTGGGTCCCCAGAAAAGCGGCAAAGTCATCGTTGATATCAAAGTGAAGGAGGATGATGCGCAACTCAGTTGGGAATACTGGACGCAAAGCCCCACCCCATGGAAGAAACTTGAAAATATCGAAGATGAAACGGATCGGTTTACCAATGATGGTACCATTACGTTTGCGCTTCCCGATGATGCTGAGTCAATTGGGCTTCCGACTCCTGATGTTGTAAGTTACAGACACTATGTCATGCGGGTATCCATCACAGGAGGTGGTTACCAAAGGATACCTTCGATCCGCGGGTTTGGAGTCGGCATCACAACAGAAGAAGAGCAATCGAGCGATATCCGCCCATCATGCTTTACCAGTGACTATCCGGTCGATGAGTCCATACTTGTTGATGGTACGATCAACCCCAGACTTCTTCGTATCGATTCCAGAGATATTTTCTTCCCCTTCGGCATGGTTCCTAACGTGGGACATACGTTCTACTTCTTATTACCAGAGTATACGCAGAAGGGGACCGAGGTAACAGCTCAGGTCCAGCTCACACCCCAACCTGTTGTTCAGTTGGTGTGGGACTATCTGGGCAAAGAAGGATGGAGAAGGTTAGGAGTGTCTGACGGTACCAAGGCATTTATGAAGTCGGGACAGATCGCCTTCAATCGTCCTAATGATCTCGCTTCTGGTGAGGTGAATGGACAGAATAGCTACTGGATTCGGGCGCGGCTGGTGAGGGGAGTCTACGGCCGCCTGGCTGATTTTATTCCAGTTGACCCTGCCGATCCAGGCAAAGGTTTCAGACTGCGCCCGGGCACAGGCGCACCAAACGCACCTGTGATCACCTCCCTTCGTCTCGATTACACGGCACAGAGCCAGTCCCCCTTTGTGCTGACTCAGAATGGATTTCTCTACTGCGATCAGACCTCGGCGAACACTCCTAACGGATTTGCCCCATTTGTCTCAGTAAAAGATTTGCCGCCTGCGTATGCCGACGCCGTGCCCTCGTTTTACTTCGGCTTTGATGCGACGTTTCCGGAAAAACCCGTCAAACTGTATGTCGCTGTCGCGCCGCATGCCTTTACAGGAAGTGTGATCAGGGAAAAACGAGCCGCATCCACATCTTCATCGGCGCTTCCGCAGCTTACATGGGAATACTTCAACGGTACGGCATGGAGAGAACTGACGGTTTTCGACGGTACAAACAATCTCACTGAATCAGGCGTGCTGGAGTTCCTCACGCCAACCGATGTCAAACCACTGGCTAAGTTCGACCTCACAAAGCATTACTGGATTCGCGCCCTCTCATCCGGGAATGACCCGTTTGACACGCAGCAACTTCGCGGCATCTTCTTAAACACCATTCCCGCGATTCAGGCGGTGACTGTGCAAAACGAGATACTTGGCTCCAGCAATGGGCAATCCAGCCAGATGCTGCGCTTTTCCCGCACGCCGGTATTGCCAGGGCAGCAGGTCATGGTGCGCGAGCCTGAGCGACCATCCGAAGAGGAATGCGCTGTAATTCCGGAGGAGGTGGGCAACGACGATGCGCGCCCGGCAGCAGATGAGACTGAAATCTGGGTGCGCTGGCACGAGGTTGCGAACTTCTTTCGATCCGGACCGGATAGCCGCCACTACACGCTCGACCGCACAACCGGACTCATCACCTTTGGTGACGGCAAGCATGGGCTGATCCCACAGCACGGGACGAATAACATCACTGCTACTTATCGTGTGGGAGGTGGTGCACCGGGCAATCAACCGAAAGGTGCTGTTTCGCAGGTGGTATCTCCGCTGCCAGGCATTGCCGGGGTGACGAATCCTGTTGCTGCTGACGGCGGAGCAGCAGCGGAAATGATTCGGATGGTGGATGAGCGTGGACCGCAGACGCTCAAGCACAGGTATCGAGCCGTTTCTTGCACCGACCTCGAATGGCTGGCGCGGCAAGCCGCCGGAACGCGCGTGGCGCGTATAAAGTGCATGCCCAACGTGAACCGTAACCTCTGCTTTGAACCGGGTTGGGTAACGCTCATCATTATTCCACAGGGCACCGGGGCAAAGCTCTCGCCAGGTTCAGAGCTCATCCGTAAGGTCAAGGACTACCTCAAGACATGCGCTTTTGCAGGTCTTGCAGAGCAGACACCTGCACGGGTGAATATCATCGGTCCCGGGTACATTCAGGTGGCGGTCACAGCAGGGGTTGTGCCCACGGACATTGACAAGACCGAACAGGTCAAGAAGCAGATAATGGACGAACTCGCAGCGTTCTTCCATCCGCTGAAAGGTGGACCGGACGGCAAAGGCTGGAAGTTCGGACGCGATGTGTATGAATCTGAAATCTCCAAAGTACTCGAGGACATATCAGGTGTGAGTCATCTGAAGTGGCTGGAGTTGATACCAAACATCGTGCAGCACCGGATCACGCTTGCATCTGCGCCGACTGCCGTTATGGATTTTCCTGAAGGCAGTGCGGTGATTACGACGGATAAGAGGAAAGCAGCGCTGCTCGCAGAACCTCTGCAGATGGGTGCAAGCGTGAACCGGATCGCGGTCAAAGGCTTCAAAGAGGGAGACCGGATCACGAAGGTGCTTGACCTGAAAGTGACCACTGTTGACGAGACGAAGCTTGACGTGACTGCAATAGATGGAGAAGAGGTCATCATCGATGCGGTCGGCTTCCCGCGTGGCAGCATCGTGGCGACGTTTGACGGCATGCAGCGCACGAGACTGGCTGAAGGCGTTACACCCAACAAGGCGATCACTCAAATTATGGTCGAAGATGGTGATTTTGTGAAACCCGGCGACGTATTGACCATATTCTACCCATTCCCCATGACCATCGCTTCTGTGAAAGTGGAAACGATCACCCCGACGGTGCATGTGCAGTCTGTGTCAGAAAGCACCATCACTGTTCTTCCATTCAACAGCGGTGCTGCAGGTCTTCCAGACGGCAGCCCTGTCATGACGTCCGACACCATGCGGCATACTTATCTGGCAGAAGATATTTCGCCCAACCAGACTGGGCTCACACAAGTCATCGTGCAGGATGCATCGTTTGCTGCATCGTTTGAGTCCGGCGACTTGTTGATCGTTGACGTGCCTGTGCAAACGCTGGGCATCGAACCCTACGAAACCGAAATTCCATTCTCGAATGGCAGTCTGTTTGCCACGCTCGACAACCGTGTGCGTATGCCACTGTTAGCTGGAGCTTCACCAGATCCAGCGAATCAGAAGATCACATCTCTCAAATTACACAATTTCTTAAGCGGCGAGTACATCACTGTTTCTCGACGCGACAGGGCATCTGAGCTGCAGAACCTGACCGTTCAAAATGTGGAACCGGTGAACGACATCGTTTATCTGGATGACAACTTCCTGGTGTATTCGGGTGCGCATCAGATCACGATGACAGCAGAGCAAAAACCGTCAGTGGGGCGATAATTATGCCGTTACCAGTGCCAGATCTGGACGACCGGACGTTTGATCAACTGGCAGCCGAGGCACGGGTGCTGATTCCAAAAAACTTCCCGGAATGGACAGATCATAACCCATCTGACCCGGGCATCACACTGCTGGAGTTGTTCGCATTCCTGCTGGAGGCTGCCATCTACCAGACCAACCGCATTCCTGAACGGAGTCTGGAACACTTCGCCGAACTGGTCGGAGTGACGCGAGGAGAGGGCGAAGCAATCGAGAGAATGCTTGGCAGGGCGCTTGAAACCCTGGAACCAAAATATCGTGCCATCACCGAAGATGAGTTTGAATATCTGGCAAAAGACGAGTATGAGAAGTTGACAGACCAACCAGACACCATTGCACGCGCCAGAGCTATACTCGATGTTGAGGACACACCATACGTCTTTCCTGACGAGCAATTCATCAAGGTCATCATCGTTCCGAACGATCCGGATAATCCTGAGCCGAGACCGGATGATGATCTGCGCCAGGATGTCTTCAAGTTTCTCCGCTCACGATGCCTCATCACAACACGGATAAAGGTCGTTGCGCCGGAGTACACACAAGTACAGATCGAAACTACTGTTGTGCGAGATCACGCCAGCAGGCTGGATAGGAAAGCTGTGCAGCGCGACGTAAAGGAAGCTATCACCGAGTTTCTGAGCCCACTAACTGGCAGCGTGGACAGAAAAGGCTGGGAGTTTGGGCGATCAGTTTTCCGCTCGGAGTTGTATCAGCGAATCGAGGACACTCCCGGAGTGGATCATGTAAAGCGATTGCTTATGAACGGTGATGAAACCGTTGGTGAATTACAGCTCTCATCACCCACATCCCTGGTGAGTTTGGATGTGGACGAGAACAAACCCGATGTGACAGTGGTGGATACGCAGCGAGAAAAATAAGGAGTGTGCAGACATGCCGAATAACGTGCGACCGATTCAATTTCATGACCACCTGCCTGAGGTGTTCCGGGTGGGTGAGGATAAAAGTACCTTCTTAAGCAAATTTCTTACAGCATTCGAGTTGGTGTTCGAGGAACTGGAGGCAGCCATCGAGGGCACTCCGGGTGGAATGTTGCAACTCACTTTTCAATCCGCCACTGGTACTGAGATCACAGTTACACGGTTTAACACCGGTCATGTAGGGTTCCCGGTCGGTACCACTGTCACTACCGCATCCAGGCACACAACACTCAAGCAAGCGATTCCAGCCAATCAGACTGGCATTACCCGGATCGAAGTTGAAGATGACTCATTTGCTGCTGCCCTTGAGACAGGCGACATTCTATATATGTATCCAGGCGGCATTCCGGATCTGTTCACTGGCGGCATACCAGATCTGTTCAGCCCGGACAAAACCCCGCCGCCGCAGTTTGTGCACCGATCAGAGCAGGATTTCGAGTATCTCAAGTATCTGGCAAGCTGGATTGCGCTGCCGCTGCGTACCGACGTGATTCAGTACGAAGGAGAGTATTTGTTTAGCTGGGACAAAATTCCAGGAAACGACAACGAAATACTCATAGAATTTCTAAAACAGAATTTTGGTATTGACTGGGTAAAAACAGCCAAAATCGAAAAAATCGATGACGGTAAGACCATAAAAGTATCTACTGAGATGAATTCTCTTTCGATAAGACTTAACGATGAAAAAACCAGAGTAACCTTATCAATCGATGATGATAGAACCGATGAATTCATTGTGAAGACGGAAAATGGTAAGCTGAACGTATACGAAGGGGAAACCGATGCAGAGTATGCTGCAAGAAGAACAGAATGGAACAGACTCTTCTTCAAGACTGCGATTCCACATAATAAAGAGCGCAGCACCCTGCCTGGAATGGAGTGGCTGCTGCGAGCATGGCTTAAAGACGACATGCTGCAGACCACCAGACCCATCCTTACAGATCTGACCAGGGCGCATACGGACGTGGATGCGATCTTCCAGCTGGGCGAGACTGCCACAGTGGGTGTGGACACAGTGCTTGGTGAGGGACCACCATTCTTCTTCATTGCCGACCTGGTAACAGACCCGACGGTGCGGGAACTGCACAATCCTGGCTGGCTCGATGTTTTCCAGCGGGCTGCACGCTTTCTGCTCGATGCGGAAAAGCCTGCACACACCTACTATCAATTGCGTGTGCGGGCGCACACGATGCAGCTTGCGCCAGAAAATGAGCCAGAAAATGACATGGACAAAACGTCAGACGAGGTTTATGCACAGTTGGGCGAGACCACGCTGCTGTGGGATGCGCCCTGGATATATGATAGCGATTGATAGGCATGATGCCTTGAAAAGAAAGGAGGAATAAATATGGCAGATATAACCAAGCGAATGAATTACTTTGACAGACAGTTCTTGAGAGCAAAGGACTTTCAGGATGAACAGGATTACCACATCGACAGGCGGAGGCGGCACAATCGGCTGCTGCACACGCCTGGAGTGGCGGAAGGTCTCGAGGTTACCGGTAAGACGGGCACGAATATTGTGACAGTGAGTAAAGGAACAGCGATCAATCCTAAGGGGCAGGAGATTGTCCTGGATGATCAACGAACTGTGCACATGCCAACTGTGTCCATGTCTGAGGATGAAACATGCACTGTGGAGATATACATCGCCTACAGCGAGGATAAGACCGATCCCAGCAGTGACCCTGGTGTGGCTGGCGAGACGCGCACCACAGAGAGTCATATCTTCCCCCTGCGGCTTATCCGTGATGAATCTGTAGATCCTGTGCCTCCAGATGGCGTGTTGCTGGCCGATGCCACGTTGACCAACAATGGGTATCTGAATACCAATCCTGATAACACTGTCCGTGTGCGCATGGGAATTGTCCTGGATGATCTGACAATTCGCAGTCTCACACTCAAACGCGGAGGTGTTGCTTCAGGTGAGTGGCCCGAGCTTACGTGCAGCCAGGCAAACCAGGCCGCTCTGGAAGGAGATTTAAACGTTACCGGCACACTAACCGGACAACTCGGCTCCAATATGGTCGGTACAGACCAGATTGTCAACAACAATGTCACCATGAACAAATTGGCAGCACCGGTCAGGTCGGCCATAAATGCACCAATCGTCAGCGTTGATGGGGTGAGCAATCCAGGTGGAAACATCGACCTGATCCCAGCCAATACCATCACCATCGCCCCGGACGATGCCAACGATCGGATCACCATTGGCGAGAATCATTCGGCACGCACGAATAATCCGCACGGCACCACCGCGGCACATGTGAAAGCTCTCTCTCTAAACGGCGGGACTTTAAGTGGTGATCTTCAGGTCAATGACAGTGTCCGTATCGGTGTATCCGGAACCGGAACCGGATGGAAAATTGGTATTAATAGCAGTGCATCCGGCAGCGGTCCCAAACGTGCAGGCTCCTTCTCAGCAAATAGTGGAGAAGGCGAAGATCGCACCAATGCCCTTTCTGCTTATGCAAACAGTTCAGGGGATGGGCAGGTGAATGGACTGAGTGTCAGAGCATACGGAACCGGAACCGGAGGGAAATTTGGTATTGATAGCAATGTATCCGGCAGCGGTCAAAAATGTGCAGGCAACTTCTCAGCAACTAGTGGAGAAGGCGAAGATTACACCAATGCACTTTATGCTTATGCCAGCAGTTCAGGGAATGGACCGGCATATGGGCTTATGGGTTACGCAGTCGGTGATGGAAAAGGTCCGAAATACGGTGTTTATGGTTCTGCTGGCGGCAAGGAGGGGACTAAATATGCAGGATATTTTCAGGGAAATGTCCATGTGCAGGGTGCCCTCTCTAAAACATCCGGATCATTCTTGATCGACCATCCGCTTGACCCCTATAACAAAACCTTGCGTCATAGCTTTGTTGAATCGCCGGAGGATCTCTGCCTCTACCGTGGTAAGGCCAAACTCGACTCTAAAGGTCGGGCCACCGTCAAGATGCCCGAATATTTTCCCATACTCACGAAAGAGGAAGAGGCAACCGTTACATTGACACCAGTAGGCAAAAAACCGTTTCTTCTAAGTTTCGAATGGGCTAGTAAATTTACAGCTTTCACGATTTTCGGTACGCCCAATGCAGAGGCGACATACATTGTGCTTGCTGATCGAGATGACCCATCAATCCACCATTTTCGCCGGCCTGTGGAAGAGGATAAGGGAGACGGGAACTTTGAAAAGGGAAAACTGCTCTGTCCCGAAGCCTACAGTCGCCCTCGTGAAATGGGGGTTGGTTATTTTGAGGAGGAATATCGACCCCCAGAAATAGAACCCCAGCAGATAATAGAAGAGCATGAAAAAATAATGGAAGAACAGAAGCAAAGGGAAGAAGAACACAGGAAAGTAATGGAAAAACTTAGGGAAATGGAGGAAAGCCACAGGCAAAAAGGAGGGCAACCTTCAGGAAAGTGAGGCAGGAGATTCGATTATGAGACAACAAATAGAGCAGCGTCTTAAAGAACTCAAATCCGAATTTGAGTCAGGTCAGAAGATGCTGGCTGATCTGGAGGCGAGGCAGGCGAACCTGAGAGACTCTTTGCTGCGCATCAGTGGTGCGATTCAGGTGCTGGAAGAGGAACTGGCTGAAGAAAGCCAGCCCAGGACGAATGACATCGAGCAGCTTGAAGTGGTTCCTGAACCTGAGCCAACAACAGAATGAAGAATTAAATATTACGGCATTAACGTTCAGTTTAGACGGTGCTTAAACGAGCCGAACATGAGTATTTGAGGTGATAGCGTATGACTGAAAGAGCAAGAATTTTAGCCAAAAAGACTGAGGCAAAGAAGGAGACTTCAGTATCTCGAACACGAAAGACTGATTTATCTCGGTCCATGAATTCTCCTGTTGACCAGATCCTGTTCCTTCAAAGAACCATTGGCAACCAGGCAGTACAGAGGCTGATCGGGTCAGGGGCTTTGCAAACCACGCTTGCGATCGGCAAGCCAGGGGATATCTACGAGCAGGAGGCGGACAGGGTGGCGGAGCAGGTGTTGCGGATGCCTGAGCCGGAGGTGGAGCGGCAGGTGGAGGAGGAAGAAAAGGAACTTGTGCAGCCAAAACTTGTGGCAAATGCAGAGAATTCCATTCAACGTCAGGTAGAGGAGGAAGAGGAGGAGGAGGAACTTCTTCAGACAAAGGAACTTACTGGTCACAAAGCCGAAATCATCCTCGATCTTGAATCCCGCATTCAAGCCATCGGGGGCGGCAGCCAGCCAATGACAGAATCTGAACGTGCCTACTTTGAGCCGCGCTTCGACCGTGATTTCAGCCAGGTGCGGGTACATGCAGATGCACAAGCGGCTGAGTCGGCGCGGGTGGTGAATGCGCGGGCGTATACGGTGGGCCGGGATGTGGTATTCGGGGCGGGGCAGCATGCGCCGGGGACGAGTGAGGGGCGAAGGCTGATGGCGCATGAGTTGACGCATGTGGTGCAACAGAGAGCTGGAAACGTTCTTAAACCGGGCATTGCACCTTCGATACGGAGACAGGAGACAGCAGCCAGAACAGCGCCAGAGGTGGTAAACATAACGATCCAAAGGGATACGGAAACCGACCAATCTACTACCAGTACTCTAACCATAGGTTCCCATACCCTATATTCTCTGGAACTGCCAGATCGCGACAACGCAGCAACGTGTGTTTCCGCGACTGCCAGCAGGATTCCTGCTGGCACCTATCAAGCACACGTGAGAATGAACGCCGATGGGGGGAATTGGCGCCTTGAGCTCGAAGGAGTTCCAGGAAGAACTAACATCCAGATACATACAGGGAATCGACCTAATGATATTACAGGTTGTATTTTACCCGGAACGTCCAGAGGAGCCGATGTCGTGAATAGCAGCGTTGGTGCCAGGGACACAATCAGACAAGAAATAAATAACGCGGGAGCAGGAGCAACGATACAGGTAACCATCAGTGATCCGCCCGCAGCACCAACATCACCATAACGTGCCGTCAACTCGATAAAAAAGGAGTTTCAGAAAGTCGGGAAGGCTTGCCAACCGGGTTTGGGAAGTGTCATGGGTTGATGTGAGAAAGGTGATCGGAAGAGGTAGAAATTAGATGAAAGAATCGGTTGCGATTACAAAAGAGGCGGATGCGAAAAAGAGCTTTTCGCCTACCAGGAGCGATAAAAGCATCAATCACGCTCGAAATGAGCCAGATCGGCAGCTCGGCTCTCTGATGGATGTGATAGATTCCATAAGAAGTGACGGCGGCACACCTTCGATGAAAGCATTGCATGAGCGGCATGTATACCGCACAGCGTGCACCAGTGCTTTCGGCACTGCAGCAGACGCATGGCAACCGGTATGTGCAGCGGGTGGTGACCGGGATTTAGGCGAGGCTTGCGGTCGGGCAGCCCGGGGATTTCTACGAACAGGAAGCGGACAGGGTGGCGGATGCGGTGATGTGGATGCATGGGCTACAGGAGCAAGTGCCAGCCAGAAGAAACATCAGTAAGTTCTTGTTATTGCTGGCATGTGCCTCAGTGCGTTCACCAGTGATTTATTGAGAGTTAAGGAGGAATAACATGAGTTATATAGACAAAATCATTGAACATGTTGAAAATTTATCAACACTTGAAATTCGTACGGTTGTTGGTAATTTCACATGGGATGAAGATGAGAGAAAGATAACATACATAGACGAAGAAGCTAAAGTCATCATTACCCAGATAAATCTGGTTGATGGTGATATCACAACAGCTTTTAGTGAGGAATTCCTGGAACCGCCATATGATAAGATTCGGGAATTTCACGATGAGAGGGAGAAACAGGGTCATGAAAT
>DAOVGO010000074.1 GCA_030672345.1 Methanosarcinales archaeon
CGAGCTACAGGCAGAACTCGGGAAGAGTTGATAGGAACGCCGTTTGCTGATCATTTCACAGATCCGGAAAGGGCATACAAAGGTGCCATGTTGACCTTTGAAATCGGAGAGGTTCGGGATTACGAACTGGTTTTGAAAGCCAAGGATGGAACCGAGACCATGGTCTCATACAACGCTTCGGTCTACAAAGATCAGACCGGAGAGGTGGTTGGTGCCTTTGCCGCTGCCCGTGACATCACCGAGCGAAAAAATGCTGAAATTGCACTGCGTGAAAGCAAAGCAGAACTCGACCTCATCTTCCGGATCGCTGCTGATGGAATGTGTGTAATAGATGCTGATTTTAACGTCACCAGGGTGAATAAAACCTTTATCCGAATGGTGAACATGGATGAGGATGAAATCATCGGTGAGAAATGCTACGATATCTTCAGTGGGGGGCTCTGCCATTCTGAAGATTGTCCACTCGAGAAGATAAAAAAGGGAGAACGGTTTGTTGAACGTGAATGTGTCAAGACGCGATCAGACGGTAAAGAGATACCGGTTATTGTGAATGCTGCAAGATTAGATCGGAACGGCAAATTTGTAGGGATTGTAGAGGATTTTAAAGATATCACCGAGCGAAAGCGGGCTGAAGAAGAAATTCTTGATCTACAGCGCTACAATCGTGGATTGTTTGAGGTAAGCCTTGATCCTCTGGCAACGTTCGACCAGGAAGGGATCATTATGGATGTGAACGAGGCTACAATTAAAGCTACAGGCAGATCTCGAGAAGAGTTGATAGGAACCCCGTTTGCTGGTTATTTCACAGATCCCGAAAGGGCATACAAAGGTGCCATGTTGACCTTTGAAATCGGAGAGGTTCGGGATTACGAACTGGTCATGAAAGCTAAGGATGGAACCGAGACTATGGTTGCTTACAGCGCTTCGGTGTATCGGGATCAGAGAGGGGTGGTAGTTGGTGCCTTTGCCGCTGCCCGTGATATCACCGAGCGTAAGCGTGCGGAGCAAGAGTTGCGGGAAACCGTCAAGAGGCTCGAGGAGTACACTAATCGCATCAATAATCTTGTGGTAACTATGCTTGGGGAGATCACAACCAAAAAATGAAGGTCGTAACTTCCATCAACTATTCTCGTATAGGCTTTCTCTGCATAATAAAGTAGTTTTTTTATAAAATGAGCATAGATATCGATAAGCTGGCAAAACGGCTGGAAGACTCAATATTGGAGGATGCACGGGAGGTATTCTCAGAGACGGTGCTTGAACACGCTTATAATCCAAGAAACATGGGCGAGATCAGTGACGCGGATGGAGTCGGGAAGATAACAGGCACCTGTGGGGATACGGTGCAGATAAGCATCCGTGTTGAGGACGGCAGAATAAGAGAGAGCAGATTCTTGACCGATGGATGCGGCACATCGATCGCATGCGGAAGTATGCTCACCGAGATGATCAAGGATAGGACGATTGAGGAGGCGTTGATGATCAAAAGTAACGATCTCCTGCGCAGTCTGGACGGACTGCCTGATGAACATGTACACTGTACGGTCCTTGCGGTAGATACTCTTCATGCAGCGATTGATGATTATACTGAATTGAGATCGAACAAACAAACTTGGGTGAGATAAACAAGAGGTGAAGAAAGAATGAAAGTCAGGTATTCCGACCGCGGGAGTTGGTGGCATCGATGATTTCGTGGGTCAACATTTCGGCAGGGTTCAGAGCATACACCCTCGTAGATCTCGACACAAACGAGGTTACGGTGATTCCAAATACCAGCGAGCATAGAGGTGGTGTTGGAGTGCCGCCAGAGTTCATCGAAAACGGGCACTCATATAATGCTCTGCTCCGGGCATGGACCAAAAAGCGGTTCACATACATCTTATGAGCGGCTGATGTGTGAAAAAAAGCTCAAAAGGTTGCCCGGATCTTTTACGACCTAGACAACCCCGGACGGACCCTCGAGACTGAGCATGAGAAGGAGATAGTCCTTGATCTGCCTCGTTATCAGGAAATTGTTCCTGACATGTTCTCTCCCGTTCTCGCCGAGTCTCTGAGCAAGCTCCGGATTCTTCAGGAGGCTAACGATCCTGTGTGCAGCCCCTTCAGCCGAATTCACGAGATATCCTGTGACGCCGTCAAGTATCTGCAGCGGGATTCCGCCGGTTGCGCCGCCGATCACGGGCTTTCCCTTCCAGAGTCCTTCTGAAACCACCAGTCCGAATCCCTCTTTCAGTGATTTCTGCATGATTACGTCAGATGCTCGCTGGAATGCGTTGATCTCGATCTCCGAGAACGGCGGAGACCCGATCAGTACGTGAATGTCCTCGTCGCCCTCTGCTTTCTTCATAATTTCCTGATAGACCTCCAGTCCTTCAGGATCGTCCGATGCAACCCCGCCAGCGAGTATCAGTTGGCAGTCGATCTGTTTCTTCGCCAGTTTGTACGCATCTATGGTTCCCGGAAGGTCTTTTAATCGATCGAACCTCGATACCTGGGTTATAATCGGTTTGTCCCTGGTAATCCCGTATCTATCAAGTACCGCATCGATCTCGCTCTGTAAAAGCTCAACGTTCTTATCGCTCAACGGATCGATCGATGGCGCCATAAGAAATCGCTTATTCCCAAGATCCGGTCTTGTAAATAGCGGAGTCGAGAATACCGCAGCATCATATCCTGAAATGAAGTCCCGAAGGAAGTTCCAGACATGAGTATCAGGATTAGAGACATCGATGTGGCATCGCCATATCCAGTTCCCTTTCTCCTTTGTGCGAATCATGGCTGCCGGCTGGGGATCGTGCATGAAGACGAAATCGCCATCAATATTCATCTCATTCGCATTGATCTCGTTCCAGTGCAGATACGTCTCAAACATCTCCTTCTTCATGTTCAGTTCATTGATCTGGCTTTCGAGTCCGTCCGGCGCATCTGGCTGCCCGTAGGTGCGGATATCGGTGGCGTCACCGACGCTGCCGTGAAGCGCGTTGTGAAAGCTCTTTGTGACAGAAAAGAACTCATCATTGCCTCTTATCACATCCCACACAGTTTCGATCCCAAGTCCATTAAACAATGGGACCAAACTGGTTAAAATCTCCGCAACACCCCCGCCGGAGTATGTGGCGTTGATGTGCTGGACCTTGCCCGTGATATTCTCTGAGAGCAGTTCCAGGTACTCAAGAGGCTGTCTTCCAGTGATGTCCTCATAATCCCAGATCGATCGTTTATCGGTCATAGATACCCCCAAAATGACTTTCTGTAATCCCGGTGGTTTCGGTCCTTAATCCCTTGATCCTTGTGGCATTCATCTTTCCATCTCCCTTATCTTCTTATAAACCCACAGACAGAACATTACAGGGAATGCATATATCCAGAGTAATATTTCAAGCCATCGTAGGCTGTCGTTCGCTTTTAACATTCTAATCTCTCCAAAAGTCCAGATACTCGAGCGGACACCTTCCAACGATCTCCTCATAATCCCAGATCGATCGTTTATCGTTCATAGATGCCCCCTAAATGACTTTCTGTAATCAGGAGGGCTTTGATTCTTGATCCCCCGATTCTTATGGCATCCATCCCTGCAAACACCAGGGGACGCGTGTTACGATGTAGGTTATCCGGTCTTTTCATCGTCTCTCCTCGCACTGTTTTTGTTTCTGTGGTGCTACCATGGGTCATCTGGTAGACACCGTAGCCACCATGACGACCACGATGACTATGATGCTATACAAACAACTCCATGCCATATAAAGCTATCTATTTGTCATCTAATTCTCAAAAGTTATAGTAAATTGTTACAACTGTAAGGTGGAGGTGGAGGTGGGGGTGTTTCCGAGCCCCATGGATTTACCAATTCGTTTAATACCACCGCCGCATAAAAACACCACGATGAAGATCGTAGGCGTTGGCGCAGGCAGAAATCTGCTGACAGCAGAGGCAATCGATGCAATCGAGAACGCATCCGTGATCTACGGGTCAAAGCGTGCGATTGAGCTGGTAAGCGACCATATCCAGAGCGTTTGCCGCGAGATCGAGGATTATTCCAGAATATCGGAACTGCCTGACGATGCTGTGGTGCTGTCAACCGGCGATCCCATGATATCAGGTCTCGGGCGGTTCGCAAAACCGGGTGACACGGTCATTCCGGGCATATCCTCGCTGCAGGTTGCATGTGCAAGGCTCGGAATCGAGCAGACAGAGATTGCGGCGATCACAGCACACGCACGCGACATCGACCGCGCCATGCAAACGATCCTTCGCGAACTGAAACTCGGCAAAACCGTGTTCGTTCTCCCTGACACGCGGTTCGATCTGCATGAAATCTCCGAATTCTTGCTGGATCATGGATTTTCGATTCCTATTGCGGTATGCGAACAACTGGCATATCCAGACGAGCGCATCGTGATTGGCACGACCAGAAATCCGCCGGACGCTAAATCCGATCTCTTCTCGGCCATGATTGGAGGTGCAATCGCTCATGACGATCTCAAAACAGCGATCGGGGTTCTCGGACCGGAAGGGACATTCAGCGAGCAGGCAGCAAAGAGATGGATCGGATATTCATCAGCAGAGCTCAGATACTTCGATGATATCGACGAGGTCATATCCTCTGTTGGAACAACCATCGATCTCGGCGTTGTTCCGATTGAAAACTCGCTTGAAGGCTCGATCGGACTGACGCTTGATGCGCTGCTGAAATATCCTGTAACCATCATCGGAGAGATCATCCTGCCGATACAACACTGTCTGCTCGCAAAGAGCGGTGCCATTCACACGGTCATGTCGCACCCGCAGGCTATCGCACAGTGCAGGCGCTTTCTTGAGGCAAATTACGGAAATGCGGACATTCAGGTGACTGCGAGCACCGCACACGCCGCAAAACTTGCATCCGCTCAGGAGGGGGTCGCAGCGATCGCTCCGGCAGAAACCGCCGCGAAATACGGGCTGGAGATCGTCTCTGCGAACATACAAAACGTCGATGAGAATTATACAAGATTTATCGTGCTCGGGACCGATACGGACCTGCCGGCGCCGACCGGACATGATAAGACCTCTATCATCGTGGATCTGCGCAAAGACCGACCCGGCGCGCTCTATGAACTGCTCGGCGAGTTCGCATCACGGGATATTAACCTCACAAAGATCGAGTCGTGCCCAACCAAGAAGGCTCTCGGAGATTATCTCTTTTACATCGATTTTCAGGGGCATATCCATGACGAGCTGATCTGTGATGCCATGAAATCGATCGAGGGGATGGTTGCGATGCTCAAGGTACTGGGATCGTACCGTATGGCGTAGACAGTAGACGAAACGCCGAAATCGCCGGGCAACGTCCCCTGATCTCGTGACAGCCCTGGTTTTTGGATGGTGCCGGTGAAGGGCAGTGAAGAGCCGTGAAGAGTTATGTAAGTGGATGACGATATACAAACGATCGAATATGACCAAACGGGCGAGTGCTGATGCGAACTGGTGGCAATCCCGGGAGATGCGACCGTATCTGGTCAAATCCATCTCCCGATTCAACGAGGCGAGGGTTTACAGCGATGAGGGTGCTGAAATCAAGGCTTGCGAAACGATCCTTGGTGGATTGGACGCGCTGCGGGCGGGACTGGATGCGTGTCAAGACGATGGGGGCGAGGGGCGGGCAGGACTACTCGACGAACTGTTGGTAGCGGTAGAAGATGATCAGGCTGTTTGCAGGATTGATTTGCCGTTTTTGTGGGGATTGATAGAACGGTTATTTGATTATCCGGTGAATCGGCTGGCGATTTACGGTACATTGAGACGAGGCGGGGCTAATCACAGAATCATCGAGCATATAGCAGGGGAATGGACAGAAGGGTTTGTATGCGGGCGTATCGAAGAATATTATGGATTTCCGTTCTTTGTCTGGAATGCTGAAGGGAGTAAGATCGCGGTTGAAGTGTTGAGTTCTTCCGAATTATGCGAATCGTGGGAGAGAATCGACCGGTTCGAAGGGGTCTGGTACCATAGAAACCTGATACCGGTTTATGATTCCGCTGATAACATTCTTTTCATCGCTAATATCTATTGTAAATCCGGCATGATGTGCAATCCGGGTTTATTGCATCGATAATGGCGGAAATCGGAACGCGTGCCGGGACAGGAAAGACTAAGATGATCAGAGATCACAGCAGACGATCAGGCACCGAGGGAGGCGACAGGTAGGCATTTATCCCACCCGGAAAAGGATTATAACAGACCCGCACAGAATCAGGGACATGTTCACCATCCTTACAGGTGCCCAGTTCGGAGACGAGGGCAAAGGGAAGATCATAGATGTATTGAGCAGTGGTTATGACATCGTTGTCCGATTCCAGGGCGGAAATAACGCAGGGCATACCGTGATCGTCGGAGACGACACCTATAAACTCCATCTGATTCCGTCAGGCGTCCTTGCCGATGCCCGCCTCCTGATCGGTCCGGGCGTGGTCGTCGATCCGGGAGTTCTTATCGGCGAGATCG
>DAOVGO010000096.1 GCA_030672345.1 Methanosarcinales archaeon
TCGGATACGCCTTTGCAACTGTTAGTTGAAGTTCGTTCATGAATATCGCCTGTATTCTGTTTGCTTTTGTGTCCGCCTCTCTATCCGCCGCTTGTGTCCTGGTTTATATTCGTCTGGATTATGCATAAAGGTGATGCAGGGTATCGATGAACTACGGTCGCATCCGGGATCCTGATCAGGCACCATTGCATTGCAGAGGGCAGCCCACGAGATCGATAAGGTTTATGATCAACTACAAGAATAATTAGCACCCTCACAATTAACATCCTGTAATCATGACGCTTAGAACCCCCATCGTGTGTGTGCTCGGACATGTTGATCACGGAAAGACGACGCTGCTTGACCGAATCAGAGGCAGCGCAATCGCAGATGAGGAGTCGGGCGCGATCACTCAGCACATCGGCGCGACCGAGGTGCCCATCGATGCGATTAAAAGAGCCTGCGGACCCGCGTTTGCCGGGAAGTTCATCGTTCCGGGCTTACTCTTCATCGATACGCCGGGGCACCACGCGTTCACAACGCTCCGCAGCCGCGGCGGCGCGCTTGCAGACCTTGCGGTGTTGGTCGTCGATATCAACGAAGGGTTCCTGCCGCAAACCGTGGAGTCCCTGGACATACTGAAGAGATTCAAGACCCCGTTCGTGGTCGCAGCAAACAAGATCGATCGCATACATGGTTGGCAGAACCACGAGGGTGCGTCGTTTGTCAGTGGCTATGAGAAGCAGGGAGACCGCGCACGGCAGGAGTTCGACCGAAAGTTCTACGATCTGGTCGGAAAACTCTATGAAAGCGGGTTTAATGCTGACAGATACGATAACATATCCGATTTCAGAACAACCATCAGCGTGATCCCGATGAGCGCAAAAACAGGGGAAGGAGTCCCTGATCTGTTGATGGTGCTGCTCGGGCTGGCGCAGCGTTTCCTCGAACAGAATCTGGTGGTCAGTGCAAGTAAAGCAGGAGTCTGCACGATCCTTGAGGTCAGCGAGACCCACGGGCTCGGAACAACCGTGGATGCGATCCTCTATGACGGCGAACTTGCGGTCGGCGACACCATCGTCGTCGGCGGACAGCCCGTCGTCACAACGAAGGTCCGTGCGCTCTTAAAGCCGAGTGCAGTGACCGATATCGGGTCAAACGAATCGTTCCTCAGGGTAAAACGCGTAACAGCAGCTTCCGGGGTCAGGATCGCAGCGCCGAATCTTGAGCACGCTTATGCAGGATCAATGATCCAGGTCACATCCGATAAATCAGGTAGCATCAGGGACGCGGTGCACGAGATCGAAAGCGAGATTAAGACCGTGCAGATAACGACCGATACGGATGGCGTTGTTCTATGTGCCGACACCATCGGATCGCTTGAGGCGATAACAGGGGAGCTTAGAAAGAATGACATCGCGATCAGGATTGCCAAAGTCGGTAATATCGCAAGAAGAGATGTTGTGGAGGCTACGACATGCAGAGACCCTCTGTATAAGACGGTTATCGGATTCAATGTTGACGTGCTTCCTGATGCGCTGGAAGAGTTGCAGCGATCAGGGACGCGCCTCTTCCAGAGCGACGTGATCTACCAGTTGATCGATGACTATCAGAACTGGTCGTCGAAGGAAAAGGAGATCGTCGAGAAGAAACTCTCTGAAGCGGTGATCAGACCCGGACAGTTCACGATTCTGGATGGCTGCGTCTTCAGACAGAGTAATCCCGCGGTTGTCGGTGTGCGCGTTCTTGGTGGCGTGATCAAGCCTGGAATTCCGGTCATGCGTGCCGATGGCATGCACATCGGGTCAATAAAAGGGATTCAGGAGCGTAGCGAGCCCATAAGCGAGGCAAGATATCGTGACGAGGTTGCTGTCGCAATCGAGGGTCCGACAGTCGGACGGCAGATCAAGGAAGGTGATGTGCTGCTCGTCGATATCCCTGAACGTCATGCAAAGCTGGTCGAGCAGGATCTGTATGACACGCTCTCGCCAGACGAGATCGAAGCATTCAACAAGTTTCTGGAGATCAAGCGGAAGGACGATCCCTTCTGGGGACGGTGACATGCCTGACCAACCACCTTTAAATAGGAGATGGTGCGGATTATTATGTGCAGAATCGGAATGATGGAATAACACAGAGGAGACCCATGTCGATAAAAGAAACAGTTGAACAGTGCACTAACATTCTAAATACGATTCTCGGCGATACATCAGTCCCGAGAAACATACGGCGCGCTGCCGATGAAATAAAAGGAATTTTATCCGCTGAAAACGAATCGATCTCATTTCGTGCTGCATCCAGCTTATCAATCCTTAATAAAATCACAAACGATCCGAATATGCCGCTGCACACTCGTACTCTTGTCTGGAATCTTGCAAGCCAGCTGGAGACGATTGCAGTCGGAGAATGAACAATTATGAGGAAGCCGAATCCGGGGGATCGGGTACGTGCCACAGCCGATCGCGTAACCTACGAAGGTACACTGATGCCGAGCACCACCGACCATTCGGTGATCAAGCTGCATAACGGCTACAACATCGGCGTGAACAGGAGCGTGCCCATTACGCTGGTCGAGAAGAGACCGCCCCTCCCGAAACCCAAAACCCGTGTTATGGATGTGAGGGGGGACCTGCCGACCGTTGCCATATTATCGACCGGCGGCACCATCGCAAGCAGGGTTGATTACCGCACGGGCGCGGTCACCGCGCAGTCCACAGCCGAGGAGATCATCGCTGCGATACCGGAGCTGGAAGAGATCGCAAACTATCGTTCAAGAGTCGTGTGCAACATACTATCAGAGAATATGCGTGCCGAGTACTGGGTCGAACTTGCACGTGCCATCGTTGAAGAGATCAATAATGGCGCAGATGGCATAATCGTGACTCACGGTACAGATACGATGGGGTACACTGCTGCAGCGCTCTCTTTCATGATTACACCATCAGTTCCGGTTGTTCTGGTCGGCTCGCAGCGCAGCGCAGACAGACCATCGAGCGATAACGCGATGAATGCGATCTGCGCCGCATCGGTTGCGGTGAGTGACATCGCAGAGGTCTGCGTGGTTATGCATGAGAGCACATCTGACGACCACTGCCTGATACACCGCGGGACGCGGGTCAGAAAGATGCATACCTCGCGCAGGGACGCGTTCCAGTCGATCAATGCCCCGCCGATCGGGAGGGTTGACTACCCATCCTGCGAGATCAGGACGTTTACCGATTATATGCGGAGGGGGCAGCGGCAACTCCGGATCCGTGACGGCATAGAGCCGAAATGCGCCCTTCTCAAGTTTATACCGGGGGCAAGCCCGGAACTGCTCAGATTCTGCAGCCTTTCAGGATACCGGGGGATCGTGATCGAGGGCACCGGGCTTGGGCATGTCCCGGCTGAGTGGATTCCGCTCATCGAGTACGCAACTAACAGTGGCATCCCGGTCGTGGTCACGTCCCAGTGCATACACGGCAGGATCTGCGACCGGGTGTATGATACCGGCAGGGACATGCTGAAGGCGGGCGTGATCGAGGGCGAGGATATGCTGCCAGAGACCGCACTTGTGAAACTGATGTGGTTGCTCGGGCAGAGTCTGGATTACGAAGAGGTGTGCATGCGAATGCGGGAGAACATAGCTGGCGAGATTCTGGGGAGTTCGAGCCACCATGGCACAGCTAATTATCTCTGATATCCATGCCGATATTCGTGCACTCGATGCGATCATGGAAATCACCAGGGATCAGGCGTTCATCGACCGGTACGGTGAGATCACGAGAATCATCAACCTCGGCGACGTTGTTGGGCGGGGATTTCACCCGATCGAAGTGATCGAGCGGTTACTGGACTGTGGCGAGGAGACGAATCTCGTATCCATCATGGGGAACCATGATGAGGCATTTCTGCTCAATCGAGATATCACCGGAAGTGATTCTGCAAGCATAGAGGCGCATTCTGCCTTGCGCGGGAATCAACGGTGTATGCAATTCCTGAAGAGTCTGCCGCAGTATCTCGTCGATGAGGGTAACCGGATTCTTGCGGTGCACGGGGGACCGATCGATCCGTCCACGATCAAGGAGAGAACGTGTCCTGACGACCTGCTGTACCGGCGAACATGGCAGAGAATCTCGGAGTGTGGCTATGATTATTGCGATGGTACAGGGTACCATTACACGCCGGAACATGCGCTCATGTATGTGAAGGAATCGCTTGGCAGAGGGTTTCTGACACTCTGCGGGCATGAACATCTCGAAGCATGTTATATGGAGGTTGGCGGGAAGCCAAAGAGTATCATAGACGGCATGATCCGGCGGGAGGAGGTTTTTTCAAACCGTCGCATCCATATAAAATCGATGATGCGGCAGGAAGGCGTAAGTTATCTTGTCAGGGTCGGCATCGCGGGACCAGTTGGTTATGCAGGATCCGGACAGGACTTGGGGAGTACTTCGCATTTCGGGCTGCTCTGGGAGTACAAGGGCGCAAATTGGGTCGGTCTGTTCGGTTTTCGGGTGTGACGGTTGGTTTTTCTGGCAAATGGCAAATGTCCTGCCGTCTCATTGCCCCTTTGGGATCGGCACGCCTTCAGTCTGTGTCAGTTTCCCGAACTCATGCATCAACTTCCTTGTGATACTGCCAACAGCCCCATCACCGATTACGCGCCCATCGATCTCTGTGATCGGCGCAACCTCAGCAGCAGTGCCGGTTACAAACACCTCATCTGCTGTGTATACATCAAAGAGCCCGAGATTGATCTCATGAACCTGCCAGCCAAGACCGTTCGCGATCTCGATCACACATGCACGCGTGATCCCGCGGAGGTTGTTCATGGTAGGCGGCGTCGAGATAACGCCGTTCTTCACAACAAAGATGTTGTCGCCAGACCCTTCTGATATATTCCCGTGTACATCGAGTATGATCGCTTCATCGCCACCACCCTGGTTTGCTTCGATCTTTGCAAGGATGTTGTTCAGATAATTGAGCGATTTGATATTCGGAGAGAGCGATTCGGGCGCGTTGCGGCGTACAGTGACCGTAACCGCGGTAAGCCCGTCATCATACAGGTCGCCGTACATCGCACCCCATGGCTGGGTTATGATGAAGATATTCGGCTTGCCGCACTTCTCAGGATCGAGCCCGAGATCGCCGACCCCTCTTGATACGATCGGTCGGATGTACGCATCGGTCATGTTGTTGACCCGGAGCGTTTCAAGAACCGCATCCTTCATCTCATCCTTTGTCAGCGGGATTTTTAGCAGAATCGCCTTTGCCGAGTCGTACAATCGGTCAATATGCTCATCCAGACGAAAAACGCGTCCGTTGTACGCACGTATACCTTCAAACACGCCATCACCATATAAGAAACCATGATCGTAGATCGAGGTCACCGCCTGATCCTGCGGCACAAAACTGCCATTTGCATAAATCTGAAGCATGTTGTCACCTGCACAACTCTTCTTTCACAATCGTTTATAGATGTTCTGGTCTGCCCGGGCTGCCAGGCTGCCCCGGGTGCTGTATGTCCCGGGATGGCTGGCAGCTTTTTCTGAGGTGTCGGCAGAGTAGGATGCAGGTGCTTTCGAGCTTGAAGACCGATCTGACATTCATAGGGGATAACTTCCCGGAAATAGACGAGTTGAGAGGAAATGGTTGAAGAAACGATGAAAAGGCAGATCTCACAGGATTTCGAGTTCTTAAAATGTCATCTGCAGGGGATCCTGCTGTTTGGCTCGTATACTGATGATAGTTATACGATCCGTTCGGATGTAGACATCTGTCTGGTTGCAGGTGAAAGAAGCGTGAAGGAAATATTCAACATGTTTCTTGCAGAGGGTGTAACTGAAAAATAGGACATAAAAATCTTTGAAACGCTGCCGCTTTACATGAAAGCGGAGGTGCTTGAAAATGCAGTTATAATATGGGCGGATGATGAACCGGAGCTCTCGTATTACCTCTATAAGTGGCGTCGTCTGATAGACGATCAACTACGCATCAGGCAAAAACGATCCTATCCCAGCACTCCCCCCTTCCACCCCTCCACGAGTTCCCTGGACCACGCACCATCACAGACGATCATCTCGTCCCGGATCCACTGCGGCAGGCGTTGCCTGACACCAAGCCCTTTGTCATGCGAAAACCTTGAGTCGCAGAGCACGAGAACCCCGGTCTCGCCTGCGGACCTGTGCACCCTCCCGATCGCCTGAAGCGCCTTATTGATCGCGGGAAGCGTGTATGCGATGAAGAGTCCCTTCTCCTTTCCGTATTTTCTCTGGTAGTACGAGTTGACCAGTTTCTGCACCTCTGAAAATGCTGCGAGTGGAAACCCAACAACGATAGCCCCTTTCAGGGCTTCTCCGTAGTAGTCGATCCCTTCACTCATCTTTCCACCACATACTGCGAGCAATACTCCTTTTTCCATGCTGCTTCCAGATTCAAAGAAGCGTTTCAATATATCAGGGACATATTTCGACTCTTTTGGCTCTATGTACAGTATCTTCCCGGATTCGTATGCCATTCTTTCACAGTACTCAAGATATTGGTCCATCATGAAGTATGATGTGAAATAGATGGCAACATTGCCCAAAACCCCATGTATCAGCGCGGATATGTGGAATTCTATCTCTCTTCGATTGGCAGCATCGTTTCGGTACGCTGACTGGGTTGTTGCGTTCTTTGCTCCGAGTATCAGCCGGTTCTCCGCCGGGAACTGGTTCGGGATCGTTAAAATCTCCACCCGCCCGTTCTCGCCGAAATAGTAGAGTTCGTAGGCGTCCGGGGGGGACAGGGTCCCTGAGATCAGCACGGTGGCGTGAACCGTGTCAGCGATGCCAGATATGATCGGGCTCGGATCGAGGCTGCGGATCTCAAGCGTCAGCCACCGATCCTCGCTCATCGATTTTACGGGAAGATATGAGGAATCGCCCTTTGCGAGGTGTGCCATGAACAGGAATTCGGCAACGCGCTCAAGAAATACATCGGCTGACTCTGAAGACTTCTGTTTCCGGTTTCTGATGTGCTGTGCGAGTTTTAAGAGGTCAGCAACGGTCTGGGCATCGTCCCGGGCGAGCCCGCCGCCTGCGAAGACGAAATCCGCAAACATTCTCGGATCGAACCAGTTTTCCCCCTGTTTCTTGTTCTGCCAGTTATTAAGCGTCTTTTCCATGTATTTCTTTATCTGTGAGAGAACGTTCTTTGCTGATCTGGCTACGAGTTTCTCCTTCTCCCCTGAAAACTGATTGATCTCAGATATCGCCTTATCAACGGTGTGCATCGTGACTGTGTCGCTGTTGATGCTTCGCACGGTGTCTCCGAGATTGTGCGCCTCATCAACGAGCAAAATCGTATTTTCCGGATCGATTTCGAGCCAGTCAAAGAGGAGATCACGCCGTTGGTCATCGAACACATGGTTGTAATTCAGAATGACGATGTCAGCATTCTTCGCGCTGATCGCCATCACCTCGTACGGACACGTCTGTCCGCACCGCTCATGCAGTTCTTCGGGGTACAGGATCTCCCGTATGATCGCCTCGCTGTCTTTTAACGCCTGTTTCGACGGTCTGACATTCTTTGATCCCTCGAAGGTGTATGCTTCCCTTGAAAATAGGTAATACGGGCAGAATGTGCGGTATCCCGGAGTTTCGCCCATCACCGTCGATTTTATTTCCGGATCGTTCATCGGATCATAGACCGTGTACTCCTGCGCCGTCCGATTGTCCCGCCGTATCTTCTCGTCCAGTTTCGCCTCAAGAAAGTCCATCGTGAAGAGCTTCATCAGATCGCAGCCTGCGTAGACGTTTTCAAATTCGCCGGATAGTTTGCACATCTTGTGCTTTCCAACGAGGTATGCGACCTTTGGAGTATGATCTGTCTCTTCCCTGATCTTCCTTATCTCGTCGAGATACACTCCGATCTGGCTCACGGTTCTGAGCACGACAACGATCTTGTTTCTGCCGCGGTTGGCGAGCAGTGATGCGATGACGCTCGTCTTGCCGCTTCCTGTCGGCGCATCGATCATCAGGACGCGGTGTTCGCCGACGCAGGCGACCTCCTGCACTCTGTCAAGCATCGTGTCCTGATGCGGGCGGAAGGATGGGTACGGGAACCAGTCCCTGTAGTTTTGAGTCATTTGGAGTTGTTTGGAATCATTTGAGGTCATTTGTTCAATGGATGCCATTTCTTCACATCCGGATCATCTCTCATATAGTTAATATAGTTAATCCATGTCATCCATGGTGCTGATCGGGGCACACGAGTCATTCGGAGCATTCGAAACATTCGGAGTTTATTTGGCGTGGAGAGATTATTCATCCCCGCGAAACCCCTTTGCAATGATATACATCTCAGCGCTTGCCTTGCGCGAGGCTGTGGGCGAGTGTGCACGCACGTTTCTGAAGCGCGACCGCACGTTTCGCAGATATCCAGCGAATAAATCGCCCTGAAACGCCTTAACAACGAAATTGCCACCTGGTCTCAGGATCTTTTGTGCACAGGCAAGTGCATGTTCAGCCAGATCGATCGACCGGGCATGGTCATAGCTCCAGTCGCCAGAGAGGTTGGGGGCGGCATCGCAGAGCACCACATCAGCACTGCCGACCGCCTGCCTGATCGCATCGATAGTCTCCTCTGACCTGATGTCGCCAGTGATGATGACTGCGCCATCGATGCTGCGGACCTGCTGGATGTCCACGCCAACGATCGTACCACTGTTTCCTGCAAGTTCCGTTGCCACCTGCGTCCAGCCGCCCGGTGCCGCCCCCAGATCGACAACTGCGTCACCACGTCTGATGATGTGGAACCGCGCATCGATCTGTTTGAGCTTGTATGCTGCCCTTGATCGATAACCCTCCTTCTTTGCCATCCTGTAGAAATGGTCATGTCGGTCACGCGCCATTGTCTGGTATCATGGCAGGCACGCAACATAATATGAACGAAACGAACGAGACACTTGAGAAGATGGAGCGCGTGAAAGACGCAATCCGGGAATGTGGCAGCATCCTGATCGCGTTCTCTGGCGGCGTGGACAGTTCGGTGCTCGCAAAGCTCGCAGAGCAGAGCGGCGCAAAGGTGCTTGCCGCAACCGCTGGCTCAGAACTGCTCGGAAGTCGCGGGCTTGCTCACGCCAGAAAGATGGCAGATGAGATCGGCATAGAACTCGTGGTCTTCAAATTCGGGATAATGGGGGAGAAGAAATTCACGGAAAATCCGCGTGACAGGTGTTATCACTGTAAAAAGCATCTGATCTCAGAATTACAGAAGATTGCATCAGAAAACAGGATCGGAACGATTGCAGATGGGACAAACGTGACCGATCTCGCAGGGGAGAGACCTGGCTATGTTGCGATCATGGAAGCAGGTGTTTTCACGCCGTTTGTCGATTTCATGCTAAAAAAATCAGAGATCAGGGAGATTGCCAGATATTTCGGACTCTCTGTTGCAGACGCCCCGTCAGAGTCGTGTTTTGCCACTCGAATTCCCCACGGTACCGAGATTACGATTCCACGACTCTCTCGTATCGAGAAAGCGGAATCGGTGCTCCATACACACGGGCTGTGCGGCGTCCGGGTTCGGGTCAGGATCCGGGGTCCGGACCGAGACCGCGAGCGGCTCGCGTGTATCGAGGTTCAACCTGATGATGTCAAGCGGTTTCTCTCTGTGCAGGAGGCTGTGGCAGAGGCATTCGGGCGGATCGGGTTTGATCGCGTGGTGCTTTCCAGAGTTCGGGATCCATGATTGAGTAAGGGGCGCGAGCCCGGAAACACCGGTGTGAGCATGCGGCTGTTTGACATGTTCCTTGAGATGGATCTCGATGTTCCGCTTGCTATAATGAGGGCGAAGGACGGTATGGGCGAGGAGGCTACGGCATGACCCGCCTGCGGCTGGTTGCGATCGTGGTGTGAATTGCGGCGGTGAATTCGGAGGATTGTGTTTTCCGAGATGACCGGCGAAGCGAAAAATTCAATATAGTATCTCAACTGAAAGATAAAGGATAATCATGAAAAAGATGATCGCTACTGTTGAGATATGGAATGAAGGAGGAATGTTCACCGCATATTGCCCGGAATTGGATGTTGCGAGTTGTGGACATACGCAGGAGGAGGCAAAGAAGAATTTTGGGGAAGTTATAGAGATACAACTGGAAGAAACAACCAGGCTTGGAACGTTGAAAGATTTTTTGACAGAAGCCGGTTATGTCGTAGAGGATGAGGTGCTGGAAACAGAGAAGAAGATTGTGGGATTCGGAGAGCTATCAATCTCTGTTGAGGCGCTGTGATGAAAATAAAGCCCACAAACTGGCAAACATAGGTTAAAATCTTCGAGAAATACGGTTGTGTCTTCGTTAGACAGAAAGGGGACCATTTAATATTTCACCACGAAAGTGCAAAAAGAGCCGTAGTCATTCCAAAGTACGATGAAATCCCGGTCACCATCATACGAAACAATATGAAAACAGTTAGTATGGCGAGGGATGAATATTTTCCATTTTAGAAAGTATTTAGTTGATAGATCGCCGATCAAGGCGCCAGATCGAATGAAGCCGTGGGTGTCGAAAAACCACGTGCAAATACTTGCGTAGAATATGCTGGCAGTTCTGGTGGGGGGAGTATTGCCAGAAGATCATTTTAGCAGCACGTTTGCGTCCGAGCCTGCCGCACCACTGACGCGCCACTCCTACAGACATTACGCCTTTCTTCACGAAGGAAGTTTCATCGATGATCAAACAGGTGTCCGGATCGCCGCCAAAAAGCGAATCCGCATCTATGCCGATCTGATTCAAAATTGCGCGTGCGCTCCACTCTCGAATTCGATATGAAGTTCTGAAATGACTGTTCATCCGAATCAGGCACTACCTCCGCCATCC
>DAOVGO010000203.1 GCA_030672345.1 Methanosarcinales archaeon
GTCGATGGGAGAGCGAACAACCCGACTGCGATCACTGCGACCGACAGCATCAGTACTTTGCTATTCATGTTCAGTTACTACCTCCTCCCATTCTTCATCAGAATGGGAGTTCTATGGCAGGATGCTCTAATAGCAGCAGACTTAAACCTTTCGATGATATTACATCATCGTCTTGATAATAGATCGACATCACTCATGGAGAGGACATGGGCTTCATATATACACCTCTTGCCCCGATGCTTACTGATGATCCGATGGGTGCATGGCAGTCCGGCTGCGGGACACAGACGAAGAATCTGCCGGAATGGCATCAGTCATGCGATAGGAGACTTTAGTAACGCGGTGAAACCCGGTCAATCTGTCCGGCTCCCTCGCGCGTGACACAACCTTTAAATCCATCGATCCAAGATATGAGAACCATCTCAAAAATGGAATATACGTGATACCATGTCTCGTGAACCACTCAAAGAACTTGCACTGATCGGCGCGCTCGGATCAACCGTCGCCATATCCTCTGCCGAATTTGCCCGACGTCTTGGGGCAAGCCCGCAGACCGCATCCCGCAAACTGCAGGTCCTTGAACAGGAGAATATGATCGCAAGAAGGATTATTCCGAATGGTCAGGAGATCACGATCACAGAACAGGGCACACTCGCTCTGCAGAAGGAGTACCTTGAATACCAGCAGATATTTGGGGACGATGAGGAGATCAGGTTGACCGGAGCGGTCTGCACCGGACTTGGTGAGGGAAGATACTATGTCACGCTCGATGGTTACCTGCGACAGTTCGAGCGAAAACTTGGATTTACCCCATTTCCTGGCACATTCAACATCGAACTGGATCCATGGAGCATAACTGCAAGAAAAAGGCTGGATGCGCTCGAATGTGTTGATATGGAAGGTTTTGATGATGGGACCCGGACGTTTGGGTCTGTTAAGTGTTTCAGAGTGAAACTCGGCGGCGTGGATGGTGCAATCGTCATTCCAAACCGAAAAAATTATCCTGATAACATAATCGAGGTCATAGCTCCGGTAAATCTTCGAGAACATCTGGATGTCTGTGATGGTGACGAGGTGAAGGTGATATTATGCAGAACATAACAAAGGCGATCGATGCGATCAAAAAGAACGAAATAGTACTGATATATGATGCGGCGGATCGGGAAGGTGAGACTGATCTGGTGATGCCGGCAAAGTCGATCAGCCCGCAGGATGTTGCATACATGCGCATACACGGCGGCGGGCTTATCTGCACCGTACTGCCGGACGAGGCTTGCGCGCGTCTTGGGCTTCCGTTCATGGCTGACATCCTCAAGCGTTCACCAGATCTGGCGCCGGTCGCCAAAGGAGCTCTGCGTTACGACTCCCGCTCCTCATTTTCGCTCTGGGTGAACCACAGAACCACATTCACAGGCATTCCTGACAGGGACCGTGCGCTCACCATGAGAAAACTCGATGAGATCGTGGAATCCACGATGCGCGGGGAGAAGACCAGTTTCTCAAGCGAGTTTCAATCTCCAGGTCATGTTGCGGTGCTGCGCGGTGCAAAAAACCTGTTAAAAGAGCGCAAGGGTCAAACAGAACTGTCGATTGTGCTTGCGATGCTTGCCGGCATCAATCCGGTTCTTGTGATCTGCGAGATGCTCGATGCCGGAACCGGGTATGCACTCACCAGAGAGGATGCAAAAAAATACGCAAAAAAAAATAATTTAATTTTTGTGGATGGCGAGGAGATCGCATCCGAGTGGGTTGAAGGTTGAGTGCATCATGCACTCAACGCTTTCAATCGTTCGATGTTTCTCATCGTTTCCTGGGCTTCGATCTTCTTTTTCTCTTCCAGTTTTGATATGATGTGTCCGATGGGTACGTTAAGCGAGTACACCTTGTACGGACGCCCTTTTCCTGGCTTCTTCTCGTCGGTTTCGTTGACCCAGTCGCTTTCGCGCAGTTCTCTCATCGCGATGCTGACTTCAGGCTGTCTTAAGTCTGCGCCAACCTCGAGATCCTTCGACGTTACCTTGTCAACGCTCTTCAGGTATGCCAGCACCTTGGCGGTATTCCGCTTCAGTCCTTGCTTGATCAGTATGTCCACGAACTCTTCATCCTCGTCGTCCAGAACTTTCACCGCTAAATCTTTCATGATATATCACCAAATGCGTATATGGAATTATCATATATAAATCT
This sequence comes from Methanosarcinales archaeon, assembly GCA_030672345.1. Taxonomy (GTDB): domain Archaea; phylum Halobacteriota; class Methanosarcinia; order Methanosarcinales; family Methanogasteraceae; genus Methanogaster_D. The sequence continues at coordinate 2,185 of DAOVGO010000203.1, forward strand.
TGTGCCTAAAAGAACTTTATACATGTTACTACTTCTGCGACGATCGCGGCTCAGCCGTGGCAGAATCGACGACGAAGAGTGGCACCGACGCCGTCATTCCCCTGTAATAAGTTTCACCGCGAACCCGGGTCACCGCGACCGGCATGGAAAGCCTGGCACGGCACTGACCCGGGGCAGAAAGACAAAACCTTGATAAGTACCGCGTACGAAGTCATTAATTGACCCGCTTTAACTCAGCCTGGTAGAGTGCGCGGCTGTAGTATGATCATGTGCAAATGGCACACATTACCGCGCAGACACCGCGATGTCCCCGGTTCGAATCCGGGAGGCGGGATTTAATGCCACGAACCGACAGAATCGTTATCTGGCCCACTTATCTCGACAGCGCAGCGTCGAGAAACGATGGGCGCAGAGTTACGAAACGATATGCCCTGAAATCGCCCGCACTCGATGAAATCGCTGAAGCCGCCAGAACACTCGAGCTTGATCCGGTTGTTGAGCCGGATAAAGCATATCCGGCATCCTGGTGGAAAAAAGGCGGGCGGGTGCTCGTCAAAAAAACAGGCACTCCGAAATCGTCCGTCCTACGTGAGATCGGCTCGATGATGAAGGAGATGCGACGCACAGATTAATTTTAGGATCAGGTACGCTCCTGCAGCGTTTCCGCTTCCTCTACCAGACGCTTTCCGGATGCGACCTCGTCGATGCTGTGGACCGATGCACCAGAATCCTCTATCGTATTTTTGATCCTATCAAAATCGAGTCTATCACCCTCGACAGTGATTTTGACGTTCTCGGTCTTCTGATCGACCTCGTACAAACTTATATTCACACCATCCACACCATCCAGATTTCCGATCACGTTAGCGAGCTCGATAACCGACGGATTATGGAGCTTCAACACATCAAGAACTAGTCTTTTTATTCCAGTCATAATATTAGACATACGTATATACTGCTCGATACTCCGTATATAGAGGTTTAATACTTATAGGTTTCGCACCCCACATATCTATGATGATCGATCTGCATACTCATTCCATATTGAGCGACGGCAAACTGATACCGGCTGAACTCGTCCGCCGCGCAGTTACGCACAGCTATTCGGCGATTGCGATCACTGATCACGTTGATTTCACGAATATCGAATTTGTGCTGGATGCGATTAGAAAAACCTCATTTTTGGAGGATGAATGGGATATTAAGGTCCTCGCCGGTGTGGAAATAACCCATGTCCCGCCCGGAAAGATCGCGCCGCTCGCGGATATGGCAAGATCACTCGGTGCAGAGATCATCGTGGTGCACGGCGAGACCGTGGTAGAGCCAGTGGCTCCTGGCACGAATACCGCTGCGCTCCGGGCTGACATCGATATTCTGGCGCATCCGGGCATCATCACACATGATGAAGCAGAACTTGCACGCGAAAACGGTATACCGCTCGAAATCACATCGAGAGCGGGGCACAACCGGACGAACGGGCACGTTGCACGGATTGCAGGAGAGATCGGATGTGAGCTGATCGTGAACACGGATACACACGCACCCGGGGACCTGATCACCGATGAGATGGCATTTAAGGTGGCGATGGGCTCAGGACTGGATGAGCGCGGTGCGTTGGCTGCGATCAGAACGAACCCGAAGCGTCTGGTCGAGAGTCGGTTGCGCGGGTGATCGCGCAGATGATATCCTCGATTTGTTGCCGGAAGTTACCAGAAGTTACCGGAATTACCATACAAGCCATTAAACCCCGCTCATCTCCCGCAGCGTCGCACCAAATTCGGATTCCACGATATGATTGACGCCCAGCGTCTTCGGGTGCAGATCGATCTCGACGATGACCGCGTCATGACCCATCTCTTTCAGGGGGAGCACCTGCCGCGGTCCGTTGGTGACCGATATGACCTTCATGCCTGACAATGCGTCCATCGGAACCGCGTGCGGAACTCCTGATATGATCGCAAAATCAAATCCAGGATATTTTTCGCCGATGATCTCGCCTGCCAGATTCCCTGCAACCGGATACTCGTCCAGTCCGCCGATGATCTCGTGAATCTCCACGCCCGCGCTCAATAGATCCCGCAGGATATCCTCTGCATACCCCCTGATTCTCGGAAGACCGATAGCCGTGCTCAGATTTGCGATATTGACGATCTCCGAATCAGAACCAATCTGCTTTGCAACCTCGCAGACCGCAAGCGGGATGTCAGCAAACATGTATGCAGTCTCTTTCTTCGCATTCAATATATTTATGCAATTTTTCCCGTCTTTTAACAATTCAAGAACCTGTTCTGCGACTCTGTATTTGGTGTCGCCGCGGGATGGTTCAAGATACTCCTTGCTTGCTGCCCCGTGCCTCTGTTCGAGCAGGGTTGCCTCTTTGAGCAGGATCTTCTGCCGGTTTAGTTCGGCGTCATCGATGATGCCGACGTCCCGGGCTGCTTCGAGGGTCATGATCACCCCATGGGTGTTCTCATGATATCCTGCATGTACCTCGACCACGATGACCGGAATATCGGTGTCAACATCCTCGATCGCCTGATGGAGGTCCTCGCCTATGATCATGCTGGTGCATGTCCCGACGATCCCGATGCGCTTTGGGTGCCACAGGTCGATCACCTTCTCAAGCATCGACGCGAGCAGTTCGCGCCCGCCAAAAACAAAATCGGTGTCGTCCATTGCTGTCGTGACCACCCGCAGATCATCCTCCTCAAGGAGGCGGGCGTGCTTGAACGAGCAGCCAGGGGGTCCGTGCAGAATCGCAACATCGGCATCCAGATCGCGCAGTGTATACAGCGCAGCAACAATCGCACTCGGGCGCGGGTGCATTATCCTGATATCGTCCATTATGCCCATCTGGGTGCCTCTGGTATTAATGTTTGTTATTCCGGGCAACTATTCTGATCCGGCAGGTCGCCTGATCACCCGATCACCTAATCACCCGATCACCTGCTCGGGTGCACCGCACCTCCGCATCGCACAAGCGGCTTTGCGATATGCCTTCTTGCGCACGGCGGCACCTCGTACCAGCCCGTGTCGAGATCCCGCTCGATTGGTACCCGATCAGGCGCGCTCGATCTGCTCCCGCATTGCCT
>DAOVGO010000175.1 GCA_030672345.1 Methanosarcinales archaeon
AGTTATGGAAGATGATGAGGTCAGGGCGAAGAAGAGAGGGCAGTTCTGGCAGTTCGTGGGACGAGCGAGCAGGGAAGTTCAATGAATCCTCGCTGCGTAACAGAGAGCGTACCGAGAAGCAGCTGGCAAACCTCGAATTGAGACCTGATTACATGGTTCTCGATGTTGGTTGTGGCACAGGAAGGCTCGCAATCCCGATTGCAAAGCAGGTTGCAAGCGTGACTGCGATAGACCAGTCAACGGGAATGCTAGCGTGCTTACAGGAGAACATGGAGAGAGAGGTCATAACAAACATCAGATGCATCACCAAACGATGGGAGGATGTTGAGCTGGGCGTTGATATAGAGCAGCACGATGTGGTTCTTGCCTGTCACTCACTCGGGATGCCTGATATACAGGAAGCAATAGAGAAGATGGATGCTGCAACGAAGAGATACGTATATATCATCTCCTCTGCTGGCAGATGGATGGATGGCGATATGGAGGCGATCCTCGGCAGAAGAGGTCGATCATGGGGTATGATGGATTACATCTTCTTCTGCAATCTGCTGCACGAGATGAAGATCTATGCGAACGTTAATATTCAGGATACCGAATACGAGCAGCACTACGACAGTCTCGACGAAGCAGTTGATCGATGGAAGGGGATGCGTGATGTACCAGAAGAGAAGGAAGATGCGTTGAGAGAGTATTTGTCCGGAATCCTGATAGAAGATGGCGGAACGCTACGATACAGTCGTAAATCGAAGAACGCCACGATATGGTGGCAGAGAGGTGACTGAGATGGCATTAAACATTCCATTCTTGGTCGGAGGGCTCATGGTGTTCATCTTCCTTGTGATGGCTGTGAAGATCACGAGGCAGTATGAGCGTGCTGTGGTATTTCGGTTCGGAAAGTTGCTCGGTGAGAAGGGTCCCGGGCTATTCGTGATCATACCATTCGTGGACAGGATCGTGAGGGTTGACCTCCGTGTGAGGGAGCTTGATGTCCCGAAGCAGACTGTGATAAGCAGCGACAACGTGAGCCTTGATGTGGACGCTGTGATATACTTCAAGGTTACGGATTCGTGCAAGGCGATCGTCGAGGTTGAGGATTACGAGGCTGCAACAGCGCTCCTTGCCCAGACAACGCTTCGAGATGTTCTCGGTCAGAACGAGCTTGATAGTATCCTCTCTGAACGAGACAGGCTCAATAAGAAAGTACAGGAGCTACTGGATGTTGCAACCGACCCCTGGGGGATGCAGGTTGTTGTGGTCACCATGAGGGATGTGGCTCTACCTGAAAATATGCTCAGAGCGATTGCAAGGCAGGCAGAGGCAGAACGAGAGAAGAGATCGAGAATCATCCTCGCCGAGGCTGAATACCAGGCATCAGAGAGGATGAGTGAGGCTGCAGCATTCTATGAGAAGACGCCTGTTGCGCTGAAGCTCAGGGAGTTTCAGACACTAACAGAGATTGCGAAGGAGAAGAACCTGATCGTGATCTCGAGTGGAGCAGCCGGGGGAGGTGGAGGTATCGGTGCAACCGCGGGTCTCACCAAAGCCTTCACCGAGCGGTAAACTAAGAAATGGCAAAAGCAATAAGACGCGGGGGAACACGCACAGGAAAGAAGAGCGCGATACAGGAGGAGCACAGCAAGCGGATGGGACTAAAGATAATCCTTGTCTTAACCCTCCCCGTCCTTATATTCATCATCACCGGGATATCTGCTACGCTTGGATCCGCAGACCTCTCAATATGGGATGCTTATTCTGCGATCCTTCACAGGATCTTCCCTGAGTACTTCTATACAACCTGGCTCTCCGATATCTGTGTCTGGCATCTGAGGCTTCCCCGCATCGCATGGGCTATTACAGCAGGCTTTGGTCTCGGCATATCCGGGGCTGCGATGCAGGCAATACTCAGAAATCCACTGGCAAGTCCTTTCACGCTCGGGATCTCATCAGGTGCAGCATTTGGTGTCTCTCTTGCTATAGTCCTTAATCTTGGCTTCTTTGGAGGGATGTGGCTCATAATAGGGAATGCATTCATCTTTGCCATGCTCTGTTCCGGTCTCATCCTCGGATTAGCATCCATAAGAGGAGCGACATCCGAGATCATGATACTGTGTGGGATTGCGATGAACTACATCTTTGGTGCAGCGAGCAGTCTCTTCAAGTACTTTGCCTCCGATCAGGAGCTCAGAGAGATGTCATTCTGGGGGATGGGCGATCTTGGCGCATTCTCATGGGAGGAGCTGCGGCTTGTAGTTGTATTGATTGCGATCGGCAGTTTCGTGCTTCTCAGGAAAGCCTGGGACCTCAATGTGATGACCGTTGGAGATGAGACCGCAAAGAGCCTTGGCGTGGAATCCAATCGGATCAGAGCGATCGTGATGACCGCATCAAGCCTCCTGATCGCAGGAATCGTGGCATTCACAGGAATAATCGGGTTCATCGGACTGGTTGGTCCGCACATGGCACGCATGGTCATCGGTGCAGATCACAGATTCCTGCTTCCAGCCTCAGGTCTCCTCGGTGGCGTGATCCTTCTCGGCGCTGACACCGTGGGAAGGACAATCATCGCACCGATCATCCTCCCTGTCGGTTCTGTGACATCGATGCTTGGGGTTCCGTTCTTCCTGTACCTGATAATGAAGAGGAGGAGAGAGTACTGGTGAGGTGATTTGTGCGATGGTGATGATAAAACTCGAGACGATCGATATCGTCTTCAGCTACGATGGAAATTCAGGTCCGCCGATCCTTGATGATGTATCCATCCAGCTTGCCCCGTCAAGGATACTTGGCATCGTTGGTCCGAACGGCTCTGGCAAATCCACCCTCCTCAAATGCATAGACAGGATCATAAAACCGGATCATGGAAGCGTGCTTCTGGATCGAAGAGAGATCATGAAGATGGGCAGGATGGAGATAGCAAAGAAGATCGGTTATGTGCAACAGACAATCTCCCGCGGCTTTCCCACCTCTGTCTTTGATACTGTTCTGATGGGTAGACGCCCGCATTTGAGCTGGCGGAGCGACGAGGATGACGAAGAGAAGATCTGGGAGGTTCTGCGACTGCTCGATATTGAGGATCTGGCGCTCAAGTACTTTGGCGAGCTGAGCGGTGGTCAGCAGCAGAAGGTCCTGATCGCACGAGCGCTTGCACAGGAAGCAGAGGTGATCCTCCTCGATGAACCGACGAGCAACCTCGATATAATGCGCCAGTTTGAGGTGATGGACATCATACGAGATCTCGTGAATAAGAAGCTCGTCTCTGCAATCATCGCGATCCATGACCTGAACCTCGCATCAAGGTACTCGGATAAGATAATTATGATGAAGAGGGGGAAGATTATGAGTGCAGGCGAACCTTCTTATGTGCTTACCGCAGATAACATAGCGTCTGTCTATGGTGTCGAGGCTGTCATACGGAAACAATCCGAAGCGCCGTACATCATACCAGTAGGACCCATAAAGACGACGATGAGGAAATGATTTGGAATACACGATCGAGACTCATGATCTAACAAAGAAGTTCGCACTACAAAAAGGATTTACCGACTTTCTCCTCCATCCGTTCAGAAAGGACGAGATGACAGCCGTTGAAGAGGTGAACATCAAGATCAAAAAGGGAGAGCTCTTCGGCATTCTCGGACCGAATGGTGCTGGCAAGACCACGCTCATAAAGATGTTATGCACACTGATCTTGCCCTCAGAAGGGACCGCTTATGTGAACGGGTATGAGATCACAAAGGATAGCGGGAAGGTCAGGAGATCGATCGGTTTCATCACTGCTGATGAACGAAGCTTCTACTGGCGGCTGACCGGCAGACGCAATCTCAAATTCTTTGCCTCTCTTCATAATTTCTATTCTGAAGATGCGGAAGAGAGGATAGATGAGTTACTGAGTCTCGTTGGCCTGGAGGAGAGAGCAGATGACAGGTTTCTCAGTTATTCTGCAGGAATGAAACAACGGATGGCTATTGCGCGTGGACTACTCAACGATCCCGAGGTCGTCTTCATGGATGAGCCGACGAGAGCACTGGATCCGGGCGCGGCACAGCATCTGAGAGGGTTTATCAGAGACCGTATCGTGGGGGACGAGGGAAAGACCGTTTTTCTATCCACACACCACCTCCCTGAGGCAGAAGAGTTGTGCGACAGGATTGCGATCATCGATGAGGGCAGGATAAGGGTGGTCGGGACGTTAGATGAACTGAAAGCCGGACTTGATAAACCAGACCCCGGATTGGGTGACGTCTTCATGCACTACACAGGTAAGGAGTTTGAGAGGGGGGCAGCACCAAAGCACGTTTATCCGGGGCGTAGAAGGATGATGGGTGGCGGTAGACCGGGGGGAATGAGATTTTGATATACAAAAAAGCGTTTTCCTTCATAATAAGAGATCTGATACTTGCAACAAGCTATAAATTCGAGTTCTTCCTGAGATTCTTCTTCATGCTCTTCTCGATTCTAACCTTCTACTTCGTTTCCAAACTGGTCGGGGGTGTGGGAATGGCGCATCTTGAGCCGTACGGCGGGGACTATTTCTCCTTTGTGCTGATAGGCATAGCCTTTTCAGGGTATCTGATGACTGCGCTCCGGAGTTTTTCAGAAAGCATCCGGGGCGAGCAGATGATGGGCACACTGGAAGCGATGCTCGTGACCCCGACCGATACCTCGGCAATAGTAACGTTGTCCTCTCTCTGGAGTTTTATCTTCATGTCTTTCAGAGTTTTGATGTATCTTGTGATCGGCATTCTCCTGGGTGTGGATATGAGCAATGCGAATGTCTTTGCTGCTCTGATAATCCTCATTCTAACGATAATATGCTTCGGTAGCATCGGCATAATCTCTGCAAGTTTCATCATGGTGCTCAAGAGAGGCGACCCGATAAACATGTTCTTTATGAGCACGTCGGAACTCTTTGGCGGAGTGCTCTTCCCGATCTCTGTCTTGCCCGATTGGCTCCGGACGATCTCGTATCTTTTACCGATCACATACTCACTCAGCGGGATGAGGCATGCGCTTCTGCAGGGCTACTCGCTTTCAGCACTGGCTCCTGAGATAACCGCGCTCATGGTCTTCTCGGTTGTGCTGGTGCCCCTGGGTTTACTGTCGTTTAAGTACGCGGTCAAGAGGGCAAAGATGGACGGGAGTCTTGTCCAGTATTAGTGGATATGAAGAGCGGGCGACATGTTTACTGGTTTATGCTACGATATCGATAGAAAGTTTTAAGTTATGGAACAAACAGTCATGGTGTGCACGCGCGATATGACATGAATTGCGCAATATGCATATAGTGTAAGACCAACAGGAGGTAAGGTAAGCATGTGTGAACATGGACATGAACAGGTATACGGACATGAACATCCATCCCACTACACGCCACACTACTGGTTTCCACAGCACGAGTATGGATCTGGCTACCACGGATACGTACTTCCCCCGACAAGAGAAGAAGAGCTTGAGATCCTGGAGAAGTGGAAGACGCAGATGGAGAAATGGAAGGCAATGATGGACAAAAAACTCGCGAGAGTAGACGATAGGATCGGAGAATTGCAGAAAGAAGCGTGAAGCTGGATTGTGGTCTTTGTCAGGGGAGTTTTTTTATCCCCTCCTTCTTTTGAAGATCCGACGGTTTTGGGACGACATTATTCGATCGAGAACCCAGTCACTCGTCAGAATTTATATCTGTGAGCTGGCAGTCCTGGTAATCGCATCCTCGATCAAAACCGAGATCATTTGGAATGGATAATATGCGTATTGATCTATGTTACGATATTGACCGAAAGTTTTAAGTCATTGACGAATTAGCTATGATTCACATGCCCGATGTAATATATGTTGCACGTATGATTACATGGAATATAACTATTAGGAGGTAGAATATAATGAAACTAAATGCAACACTGGCTGGAATGACCATGACGTTGCTGCTTGCGCTAACGCTGCCAGCGGCAGCATCAGACCACACGCTTGGCGTCTTCGGAAACGCGAACGAGGACGACACAATAAACATGCAGGACGTGACGTACACCGAACTGATCATCCTCGAATACCGCGACAGAACAGAGCTGTCAGATGCGAAGTACGACGGCAAGATCAACATGCAGGATGTGACGCAGATCGAGCTCGTCATTCTCGGGAAAGAGAAAGAGCTTACGCTTCTCGATACTGCTGATAGAACTGTGACGGTGAACAAGCCGATAACGAGCATCGTTGGCGGTCCTTTTGGGATATTGCGATCGTTTGGACTAGAGCTAACCGATATAGTGGTTGGTACATACAGTCAGGTCGATTTGGAGGTTTATCCGGAGTTGAGTGATGAGTTGTTAGATGTTGGATCAGGGTGGACTCCCGATCTTGAAAAAATATTGGGGCTGAATCCTGATGTCGTCTTCATACAACCGCCAGGTGGACCATTTGATACGACGCCAACCCTTACCAAGTTAGAATCAGCCGGTATCACGGTGCTCTGTTTCAAGTGCCAGACGCCAGCGATTCACCGGGAAGAGGTGGAAAAGCTTGGATACCTCTTTGATAGACGTGATGAAGCCGAAATATATCTGAATTGGCGTGAGAACATACTGAATTTGATCAAAGAGACTGTGGATACGATTCCAGAAGAAGATGGGGTCAACGTGTACTTTGAGTCTTACAAGCCTTACACCACGTATCCGCGGTATGGATACCTCACAGAAGCAGGCGGTGTGGATATCTTCGCTGGTGAACCCGGTGGTTCTGTGGATCCTGAAGCAGTGATAGACCAAAACCCTGATGTCATACTCAAAGTGGCTTATCCAGGTGGCGGGTATACTCTGGATGCAGATGATACAGCAGATCTCAAAGCATTGAGGGATGAGATCATGAGCCGCTCTGAACTGCAGGGTGTGAAAGCTGTGGAAGATGAAAGAGTCTACGTCATCACCAGTTATCTGTTGCTTTACCTCCCCCATTGTAACCACATCGAGTGTTTCCAACTTGCATATCAGGCGAAATGGCTCCATCCAGAGCTCTTCGAGGACCTGGACCCGCAGGCGATTCATCAGGAGTATCTGACGGAATTCCAGAGGATGGACATTGATCTGGATGAAAAAGGCGTATTCGTATATCCGCCGTTTGATGAGAGTTGATAGAGATGAAAACAAACGTATTGATCGGAATAACCGCAATCATGCTGCTGCTGACATTACCAGCCGCAGCATCAGACTACACGCTTGGCGTCTTCGGAAACGCGAACGAGGACGACACAATAAACATGCAGGATGTGACGTACACCGAACTGATCATCCTCGAATACAGAGACAGAACAGAGCTGTCAGATGGGAAGTACGACGGCAAGATCAACATGCAGGACGTGACCCAGATCGAACTCACCATTCTCGGGAAGGAGAAGGAGCTTACGGTTCTGGATTCGGTTGATAGAATCGTGACGTTAGAGATGCCGATAGAGAGGGTGATCGCACTCTCCACCTCTGCCCCTGCCGGGACGTATCGAATCCTCGGGGCGATGGATAAGATCGTTGGAATCAATCGAATGATCTCAGGGGATCCGTTCTACCCGGAGTTGCAGGACAAGCCTGCGGTGGGCTGGCCTTCGCCTGACTACGAAGCGATCGTGGAACTTGATCCCGATCTGATAGTCGCGGGCACTGGTGAATTTTACTACTTTGAAATCCTGGAGAAGATGGAACCCTTCGGAATCAACGTTGTGCTGATCGATTGCGGTGGAAAACCACCAAAGTATTTCGCGGAACTGCGAACTCTCGGGATGATACTGGGGGCAACAGAGAGGGTAGAGGAGTATATCGACTTCTCCCAGTCATATCTCGATCTGGTGGAGGAGAGGATACAGGAGTTAAGTCCAGAGGAGAAGAAGACCGTCTACTTCGAATTCATAGACGACTATGCGATCATGTCGAGATCTGACGACGTTATTCATCGTGCCGGAGGAGTGCACATATTTGCTGACCTCTTTCTCGATGATCCCATGGAACATAAGCGTTTCACAGTGGAGCCTGAGGCGGTGGTAGCCAGAAACCCCGATGTTATCATCAAGGATCCGCATCTCGGTTTCAAGTGGTCGGGTTATGCACATGGGGTCACAGGCAGCATGGAAGAACTGAGAGAGGAACTGATGGAACGGCCCGGTTGGAGTGGACTTAATGCAGGAGCCAACGGCGAGGTGTACATACAATCCCGTGAGCTCGGAAACGAGCGCACACTGGGCACCTGCTTCCTTGCCAAGTTGCTATATCCTGACCTGTTCTCAGATCTGGATACAGGGGCGCTGCTTGAGGAATATCTGGAGAAGTACCATGGTATGGACTATGACGACTATCAGGTAGCTGTTTATCATCCGGACAGGCTGCTCCGATAAAAACAGAATGGTGACATAAACATGGAAATGAGCAAACAAGATACGGCAAATGAGAAAGAAAATGTACTCCGTGAGATATTCCGTGACCGCGTCTACAACGGCATTCACCAGGGCACAACGTGGCAGTTTCACCGCTATGGAATAAACTGTAAGCTCTCTGGCTCCGTCTACGCAGTATCAGAGATCGAGGGCGCAATACCGCTCATACACGGACCTGCCGGCTGCGCTTTTCACCAGCGATTGACGCCACGCAAGATGTATGCACCGATCTACAATCTGCCATGCACGGATCTGGATGAGAATGATGTGATCTATGGCGGAGAGGATAAGTTGCGAGAGAAGATTGGCGAGGTCTATCACCGATTTCATCCACAATTGATCGCCGTCCTCCCAACATGCATCTCGGGTCTGGTCGGCGATGACGTTCCCGGCGTCATCACAGAACTCGATCTTCCCTGCGATGTCCTGCATGTCCCGTCAGAGGGCTTCGCACACCGGAGCAGGGAGTCGCTCGATATGATGATGCGAGACTATGCGGAATCGTGGAAGGATCCTTCGAGATCTCCGGCGTACGATCTGCGGGGCTGCGGGCACGAGGAGGTGATGTTCTCGATCGTGGATCAACTGATGGAGGAGCAGGAGATCGTCGAGAATCTTGTGAACATCGAGTCCTTTGGCAGATTCACTTATGGATTCAGAAGCGAGCTTGCTGAGATCAAGCATATCTTCGGCGAGATGGGCGTCAGTGTGAATCTGACACTTCCAACATGTACCGTCGAAGAGATAAAACGTGCTCCTGCCGCAGAACTCAACATCGTAACCCGGAACCTGCGCTGGGCAGAGCGGATGAAGGAGAGATTCGGAAACGACCACCTCCGGAAATGGTTCTTCTACTTTGGTTTCGATGGTGTCGAGAAGTTCTACCACGATGCAGCATCGAAACTGGGTCTGGACGGAGTTGCAGATGCTGCTATCAGAAAAGAGAAGACGCAATCTCTGCAGGAGCTTGAGAGATACCGGAAGGTCTTTGCAAGGGATGATTTCGCTGTCTCGACTCAGGGGTTCTTCTTTACTCCATATCTTGCAAGGATCTATGCAATCGATCTGAAACTCCCGATAAAATACCTCTGCGTTGATATGCAACTTCTGAAGGCTCTCAACATATCTGGGGAGACGATCGAGGTCATGATCACGAACATGCAGGAAGCGTTCGAGGAATGGGACCTGGGATTTGAGGTCGTCACGAACCCGACACTCGATGAGATGTCAGAAATTGCAAAGAAGGTCGATCACGTCCTGAGCGATCGCATAACCCCACCGATCTATGAAAAGGGCGGTGGAGTTGGGGTGATGGACATCTCTGCCACGAGATACCTCCTCTTCCGAACCGGTTTTTCCGGAATCGTTGAGTTCGGAAGGTATCTCACCCGTGAACTGAATACCGGAAAGACGGCTCAGAACAATCGAGAACCCATAATCTCCAGATTCGACTATGATAAAATCTACTATCCCATGCTTGATGATAACCGATGCTCGGCATCGAGAGAGATGTGGTCAGGGATGTGGAGCATGAAAAGCGTTGGATGTGATAACAATGGACGGCGGTAAATTCTTTGGTGCATTCCGGGCATCTTCCGGAATAACTGATGCAGTGGTGCTCAACCATGTCCCTGTTGGATGTAACTGGGGTGCTGCGATCTTCAAGACCACCTCAAATCAGTTCGATATGAGGCATGCATGCACAGTCATGCACGAACGAGAGATCGTCTTTGGTGGTGAAGACGCACTGCGTGAAGCATTGATACGGGCGGACGAGCTGTACGATACCCCTCTTCTCATGGTCATAGCTGGCGATGCCCCTTCGATCATAGGCGATGACGTTGAGGCGGTCGTAAACTCTGTAACGCTTGATGCGGAAGTTATGTGGATGGAGGCTGCTGGCTTCAAGGGCTCGATGAGGGATGGATACGAAGAAGCACTCACCCATCTGGCAGGGCTGATGAAAGAATCGGATACGATTCAAGGCTCTGTCAATCTGATCGGCTTCTCTCCTGACGACTTCAAGGTTGATGCGGACGTGAAAGAGATCAAACGACTGCTCCGCGATGCAGGTGTGGAAGTGAACACTGTCATATCGAAATGCAGTCTGGAGGAGTTTAGAGGTGCGCCAGCAGCAGAGCTGAACGTGGTGCTCGGGCAGGGAACCCTGCTTGCCGAGCAGATGAAAAAAGAGTTTGGTGTGCCACATCTCAAGATGGACTATCCTTACGGACTCGATGGCACAGCGCATCTCGTCAGCGCAATCTCAGAAGAGCTTGGCATCGGGCATGAGCCAGAGTTCGATATCGAACCGTTCAAACGGATATACCTCTATCTGCACGAACTCTACGGGACCCCGGTCTCAGTAATCGGCGACTTCCACGCAGAAGCGATGGCGA
>DAOVGO010000137.1 GCA_030672345.1 Methanosarcinales archaeon
GATACGTATGCAGAGAAGATAAGAGCCAGCAGATACCCAAGTGCAATAGGAGAGCTGCTCGGCAGCGTGGGAGGGATAGATGAAAAGACAGCGAAGAGACTCCTCAACGAAACAAAGGATACGTATGCAGAGAAGATAAGAGCCAGCAGAGACAGAGGGGCACTAAGATGGCTGCTCGACAGCGTGAGAGAGATAGATGAAGAGACCGCGAAGAGACTCCTCAACGAAACAGAGGATACGTATGCAGATAAGATAAAAGCCAGCAGAGACCCAGAGGCAATAAGATGGCTGCTCTACATCGTGAGAGAGATAGATGAAGAGACCGCGAAGAGACTCCTCAACGAAACAAAGGATACGTATGCAGAGACGATCAGAGCCAGCAGAGACCCATGGGCAATAAGAAGGCTGCTCTACATCGTGAGAGAGATAGATGAAGAGACAGCGAAGAGACTCCTCAACGAAACAGAGGATACGTATGCAGAGAAGATCAGAGCCAGCAGAGAACCATGGGCAATAAGATGGCTGCTCGACCGCGTAAGAGAGATAGATAAAAAGACAGCGAAGAGACTCCTCAACGAAACAGAGGATACGTATGCAGAGAAGATCAGAGCCAGCAGAGACCCATGGGCAATAGGATGGCTGCTCGACAGCGTGAGAAGGATAGATGAAGAGACAGCGAAGAGGCTCCTCAACGAAACAAAGGATACGTATGCAGAGAAGATAAAAGCCAGCAGAGACCCAAGGACAATGAGATGGCTGCTCGACAGCGTGAGAGAGATAGATGAAGAGACAGCAGAATGGTTACAAAACGAAACTTCTTAATGGCGCCGGGGTGTCCCGCTCCCGTGATCTCATGGCGGTCAACTCTCTGGAAGGGATGGCAACGAAAGTCATCGATCTCGTTTGCAGGCTCTCAGTCACATCCGCGCTTCTATCATCGTTTGTCCAAGTTCTCCCAAAACATCTTCTTGTGCCAATTGCGTGATTAAACTTCAACTTACATCCACGATCTCTCGTACCCATTCCGGTTCTTCTGGTGGATTACTCTGCAACATCTCTTTCCACGCCTCATCTGTCAACCGATCGTCCATCGGATGCTTGAACTCGTAATAGCTGAAGACCGGACCTGCACCTAGGAGGATCCTGCCGTCGGGAACACGATATGCAACCAGAATCAATTTTACATAACCAACGCCTTCCTCCAGAACCATTCTCGTGTTACAATCGGTATGCACATCCGCAACTATCGTGGTTTCCTTACCCTCAGTATCCACGCCTGTGACAACATAATCCAGATGCCCTCCAAAGTCTCGTATGAACTCGTAGTCATCCTCTGTGAGCTCTCTGTTCTCAAGTTCATCTATCGATATATTGATCAATCGATTCAGAATGCACTCCAGACTTTGCAATCGTTTCTTCTCAGTCTCATTCAAAATATCGAGGTCTGTCAGCCCATCTTCTGTCATTTCCGTTAATCTCAATAAACGAGCGTAGAATTCTGGAACTGGTTCCACATATCCTACTATTGGCTGTGGTGGACAACCCTCGAGTGGAGGGGTATAACTCTGCTTGGCGTAAAGTATAGTATCATGCCTGAGTTCGGTCCATGAGGCAAGAGAAGTCTGCAACTCCTTCTTCTGCCATGCTTCTGTCTGCATGAATGTTGGGTAACCGTCTCCAAACTCGTTTAACAACGGTTTTAATGTGTATAGCCAGCCCCAATACAGGTTTCGATTCCATTCAGCAGTGTCAAATCCTGCAAACTCCGTTTTAAGCTCTTCCAATTGCTTATCATAACTCGTGTTTATGCCTTCGTATTCGGTGTCTCCTTCCTCACGCAGGATCGCCTCGGCACAGCCGGAACCAAGAACCGCCATAACGTCCAGACCTCTCGGGAAGCATCTTGCAGGTCCCACTCCCGTGATACACATCGTAAACGGCGTCTCATTACCCACATACATCCCGACAGCCGGGGAGACCAGTTGTTGGAACATATACGAATCAGGAATGAACCTCTGCCCCATGAACCTGAAACCCTTTGTTTTATCCAGACATTCGTACAGTTTCTCCCTTGTGATTGGCGGATAGATCACGCAGACACCGGAGCCGCCGTATATCTCAGGACTCCTCAATCGGGCTAATTCTGCTTTAAGATCCAGCATCTTCTCGTCATCTGCCAGTTCCGTGGTATCGAAATCCGAACCAAAGACCTCTTTGATTGCGCTCTGGTATTCATAAGGCGTTAAATCATCTGCAGTTCCAACAAAGAAGGATGTGACCGAATATATCCGGTTCCAGTGTTCTTGCACGGTTTTATTCCCGGCGGAGGCGTCCGGAAGCTCTGATGCGATCAACGATGCCTGAATCGTTGCGAGTTTTGCATCCTCTTCGGTTATCAGCGGAGTCTCGATGCCGTCACACTCAGTGGCGTTCCCGCCCTTCATGAGAAAAGCCATCCGCCCGTACCACATCATCGCCTTGAAGTATCGCTTCAGCTTTTCGCTCCGGGTGTAATGCCCTCTTGGAATGTATTGCGAGTAATCCTCGCAGTAACAGCATTCATCCTTGCACAGCCGATTCGGGTCTGAGTTGAATATATGGCTTGCGGCGAAGCCGACGTGTTCTCCTATGTTCGCAATCTCGCAATCAACCTCGCTTCGCACATAATCAGGTACCGTGAAATCGATCTCCCTGATCTCTTCAGTCCCGTTGTAACCAACAGTTGGCGTCTGGAGAAGTGTTAAGGCGACTGCGAAGTATGCAACGTTTCTCCTTGCCGCTTCCTTCATCTCCGGGTCTGTTGCGTTGTCATAATTACCATAGTTCTGCCCGGATCGTTCGAGCATCGCCGCACTCATATCAAGAAGCGCATCAAAGAACTCCCGCTTCTCAGCGCCCTTGAGAATCTCGTCGAACTGGATATGGTAAAGATGGAGCAAGGTATCCGATGTAACGAATATGGGAACACCACGCGTCTTCATATCGCCATAAGGAGCTACAATGTCGTCTACATCTTCATAATCCATTATGACAAACCCGTTAGTCATTAACAGTTCATTTTCTCGTTCGTTCAATCTGAACTCGGATGTTATATTCTCAATGTTTGAGATATTGCTTAAATTCAAAGGTAACTGGTAAGGAGGCACGCTGGGATCTACCGTGATGTTTACCGGACTATAGTATGCGGAGAACGCAGACTTCGGGTTTTTCTCTTCATCTTCTCCCGCACTCTGCGCCGCCATCAATATCATCAGTGCGTCGAGCGAACTTACCATGCCGTCGTGATTCATATCCGCTCTTTCAGTATCCTGAGGCATGCTCCCGACTGCCATCTGCAGCGCGATGAGTGAGTCTGCCGCAGTGATTCTACTATCGTTGTTCACATCACCACTGATTATGTTATAGTCTGCCGATGCTGGCGCGCTGAACGCTGCAAGCGTTATCAGCGCGCAGTAAATTACGTATTTTGCTTTCATTGCTTTCTCCATAAAATTCCATTACGCGTAAACTTCGCTACCGAGTTGCCTGCTCATGTTTTCTCTTTAACTCCTCGCCATGATGTTTTGAAGGCTATGCTGAGATGAACCGACAAGCATATAAACGTTACATACCATCCGCTGGATGGCTTGACCATTACTTCCGCATATCAGGCGCGTTTGCCAGAGCGGATTTGCAGAAAGGGATCGTGAATTGATGGTGTTGCCGATCAAATAATATTGCCCCAAAGCCGGTTGTTTCAGGTTGCAAACTATTCCTGGCGTCAGCACTTTTGAAACGTTTGAGTTCCGGTCATCCCGGCAGTTCAGAGATGATGGTTTACACAAATAAAATAAAAATAAAATAAAAATCAGAGATGTGGCTATGCGTTAGGGATCCCTCAACGACCAGATCTCACACCACACCAACCCGATGCGCCATCCCGCAGATATCCTCAACCTCGCAGCCATGCGCCCGGCAGTAATCCCGGATCCCGTCCGCAACCTCTGCAAAGACCGAAAGACTGGTATGCACGGCAGATCCGATCTGCACTGCGCTTGCGCCCGCCAGTATCATCTCGATTGCGTCCTGCCAGCACGAGATTCCGCCAACTCCGATGACCGGTATATCAAGCGCGCCATAGAGGTCATACACGCATTTTACCGCGATCGGCTTGACCCCGGTCCCTGAAAGCCCACCGAACCTGTTACCAAGGATCGGGAACCCGGATTCAACATCAATAGCCATCGCCCGCACGGTATTAATGGCAACAACAGCGTCTGCACCGCCCTCCTGTGCGGCAAGTCCGATCTCTGTGATGTCTGTGACATTTGGCGTCAGTTTTGCCCATACAGGGATATCAACCGCATCTTTGACCGAAGATGTGATCTCCCTGACAAGAAATGGGTCGATACCAACAGAAGCTCCGTATCGATCTGCATGTGGGCAGCTCAGGTTGAGTTCGATCGCATCGGCAGCATCGCAGAGCCCATAAGCAACCTTTACGAATTCCGGGGCATCAGCGCCAAAGATGCTCGCAATCACAGGGACCCCTGCCTCTCTTGCTATCAGCAGCTCCTCATGATAATGGCGATAGCCAGGGTTTGGCAGCCCAAGCGCGTTTAGAAATCCGCATTCGGTCTCAATCATGCTCGGGTTCGGATGTCCCGCGTTTGGAGCGCACCCGATGGATTTTGTGACGACCGCGCCCGCGCCGTTGCGCGCAACCCGCAGCAGCGATGCACCAGTGGTTCCAAGTATTCCCGCGGCAAGCAGCGTTGGATTTTTCAGTGTTAATCCTGTTATAGTTATCATGACCGATCAGTATATGATGCAATATCTTATGGGTGTTTCTATGGGTGATCCCTATGAATTTATTTACACGATGATTCATCATGTTGAGAGATCATAAATTCAATTTCTCAAAGATATTTTCCACTGTAACGTGGATGTTGATCAAAAAGTATATATAGACCTTATTTCAAAAAGTAAGTACATAGCAACACCATGCATTAATATGGTCATAGAATAGTGTTCTATTCTGTGCATAATTATGTGCTTGGTGTCGGTGCATAAAAATGGATACGCATCGATTAGTTGCGAACCAAACCAGACCACAGAAGGAGATAAGAACAAATGGCAAAGAAAATAATACCATTGGCACCAGTTGAGCGGCTTATACGGACTGCATCAGATGGGGACATCCGGGTCAGCGAATCGGCACGCGGTGCCCTGACCGAGGTGCTTGAAGATATCGGTATAAAGATCGCTAAGGAAGCGATCATCGAGACAAAGCACGCCGGCAGAAAGACTGTCAAAGCAGAAGACATCAACAGGGCGCTTGAGATTCTGAAAATGTAAGTGTTCAGTGGTTTCAGAGTCAAAGCCTAACATTCGCCGCCCAAAAACATAAATTTGTCTTTCGGGCGGTCTTATTTTTTTTCTTTTTGCGGGTTACCATGAACAATCATCTCACACGTGAAGAACTTAAGAAACATCGGAAGGCTGGAAGGATTCTCGCAGAGGTACGTGAGAAAACAGCAAAGAAGATAACAGTGGGAGCGAGTATCCTTGAAACGGCGGTCTTTGCAGAGGATCTGATACGCAGTCTTGGCGGACAGCTGGCATTCCCGTGCAATCTCTCGAGAAACGAGGATGCCGCGCATTACACGCCTGGTGCGGGCGACACGTCTGTATTTGGCGAGGATATGGTGAAACTCGATATTGGAGTGCATATCGATGGTTATATCGCGGATGCCGCCGTAACGATCGATCTTTCTGACCACCCCGAACTTGTCGAAGCGTCGAAAGCCGGGCTTGCGGCGGCAATCGACCTGATTCACACCGGAATCGATACCACAGAGATCGGGGCAGCTATCGAGAGCGCGATTGTCGAGTTCGGATACAAGCCGATCTCAAACCTCACCGGGCACGGGCTTGAGAGGTATCGCACACATGCCCCGCCGAGCATCCCAAACATCCATGTACGCGGCGGAACCGTGCTTGCCGAGGGGCAGGTGGTCGCAATCGAGCCGTTTGCAACAGATGGTGCGGGCAGGATCAGGGACACCCCGCGGTCCGAGATCTACCATCTTGCAACCGAAAATCCACGGCTTCCACGTATCCCAAGAGCAAGAGCATTGCTCAAGGAGATGATGGAATATAAGACGCTTCCGTTTGCGAAGAGGTGGTTTTCCGGAGAGAAGATTGATTTCACATTCAGGAGTTTGGAAAAATCCGGGTTGATCGAGTCTTACCCGGTTTTAACGGAGGTTACGGGTGCGCTTGTATCTCAGGCAGAACACACCGTGATCGTTACCGCTGACGGCTGCGAGGTTATCACTGGATGATGCCAAAGGATCTCATCTCCATATCGGACCTGAAACGCGAGGAGATCCTGCAACTGCTCGATCTTTCTGCTGAACTAAAAGGAAAACGTGGCAAAGACCATGCGCAAACTCCGCTCAGCAACAGGAGTCTTGCTATGATTTTTGAGAAGCCGTCCACCCGTACACGGGTCTCCTTTGAGGTCGCGATGACCGAACTCGGTGGACATGCCCTGTACCTGAATTCGAATGATCTCCAGCTCGGGCGCAGCGAGACGATCTGCGATACCGCGATGGTACTTTCACGGTATGTACATGCGATCATCGCACGGGTCTATAACCATGAAACGGTACGTGAACTTGCAAAATGCGCAGATATCCCTGTGATCAACGCACTCTCCGATGCAGAGCACCCGTGCCAGTTGCTTGCCGATTTACTCACGATTAGGGAGCGTAAAGGCGATTTTCAGGGCTTGCGTGTCGCATGGATCGGAGATGGGAACAACGTCTGCAATTCGTTGATCCTTGCAAGCGCGATCACTAACATGCACCTTTCGGTAGCCTGTCCTGTCGGATACGAGCCCAATCAGGCTGTGCTGAGGCACGCCAGAGAACTTGGCGGTGATGTCACGGTCGTGAATGATCCGGCAGAGGCTGCGTCCGGGGCAGATGTGCTGTACACCGATGTCTGGGTCTCGATGGGCGATGAGACTGAAGAAAAAGAGCGGCTACGGGATTTTGATGGTTTCCAGATCAATGACGCTCTTCTGAATCGTGCAAAGCCTGATTGTATCGTGCTCCACTGCCTGCCAGCACACCGCGGGCAGGAAATCACGAGCGAGGTGCTGGAAGGTGCGCATTCTGCTGTGCTGGATCAGGCAGAGAACAGACTGCATGTCCAGAAGGCGCTGCTGGCGATGCTGATGGCGG
>DAOVGO010000106.1 GCA_030672345.1 Methanosarcinales archaeon
GCAAACGCGCCAGCCACAAAACCGGCGTCGATATTCACGACCGCAAGAACCGAGCATGACTGAAGCATCGAGAGAAGCGCTGCCTCACCCCTGCCACCCGCGCCGTAGCCCACAGAGACCGGTAGCCCGATCACAGGGACCGGCACGAGCCCGGCAACGACTGTCGGGAGCGTACCATCCCTTCCTGCGGCAACGACAATCGCATCCACGCCCTTCTCGATCAGACTGCCGAGGTCCGGAAAGAGCCGGTGAATGCCTGCTGCGCCCGCATCACAAATCATCGCAACATTGCACCCCATCTCCTCTGCCGCGACCCGCGCCTCCTCTGCGACCGGGATGTCAGCGGTGCCTGCGGTGATGATACCGATCCTCCCGCCCGTTTTTTCGGGTGGGGCGGCGTCGCGGGCGCAGACAAGCGTTCTGGCACGCTCGTTCCATTCCATGGTCAGGGGGCAGGGGTCGATGCTCGACATGAGTGCGTCGAACTGGGTGTCTGACACCCTCGTAATCAGTATGCGCCCCCCACCTGCGAGACATGCCTGCACGATCCGGACAAGGTCGTCAGAACTCTTCCCCTCTGCAAGGATCGCCTCTGGCACGCCGGTTCGCTCTGACCGGTGATCATCGATCCTTGCGACGCGGGAGATCTCTTTGAAGCGGAGGAGCCTGATCTGCTGCTCAGCCTTGTCGATCGTGATCTCGTTTTTTTTGATCTGTGTGAGGATGGATGTGATGGACGTGGTGGATGTGGTTGACATGATGATCATATTCCTTATGCGTATGTTAAGCTCTCAAACTCGCAATCGGACTTTCTTGGATCTTCTTTCATGGATGAATCAGAGGGATATAAGGATTTTCGCAAACGAGTCACGAACGAATATAGGTTATCACAAGCATGCACATGACCTACATGAAGCTCATCGAGATGAATATCACATACACCATAATAAACAGCAGACCGACCATCCTGTCAAAGACTCCTCTGTACCGCATAAAGATCACCATCACCATCGCCAGAAAAACCATCAGAACGCTATCATTCACAAGCACCGCACCATCGGTCAGCAGAATGGTGCGTATCGCAGCACCGATCCCAAGAGCGAGCAGAATGTTTGCGATATTGCTTCCGATGACGTTTCCAAGAACCATCATGCCCCGGTTTTTCCGGGCGGCGGCAATCGAGACCGCAAGCTCCGGAAGCGAGGTGCCAAGCGCCACCAGCGTCAGCCCGATGATGGTGGCAGAGACCCCGAGTTCGGATGCGAAATCGATGGCGGCACCCACCAGAAACTTACATGAGACAAGCACGCCAGCAGCCCCTACAATGATCATGAACACCGACTCTATAGTCGCCTTTTTGTTGCTGCGAACCTGATCCGCTGCAATGGTACGCGCCGACTGGTGCCTGCGGTATCCGTACCATAAATACCATCCGTATACCAGTAGCAGTAAAACCCCTTCGAGGCGCGTGATCTTGCTGTTGTACAGGAAGCAGCATGTTGCGGCAGCAAGTATCAGGACATGGATCTTTGCGTCACGGTGAATACCCGGACCAACGACGATGGGGCGGATCAGACACGACGCACCAAGTATCAGCGCGATGTTGGTGACGTTTGACCCGATGATGTTTCCGAATGCGAGATCGGTGTTGCCGGTCATGCTCGAGTATGCAGCGACCGCGATCTCAGGAAGTGAGGTGCCGATCGATACGATGGTCAGTCCGATCACGAACTCGGAGACGCCAAGGGTTCTTGAGAGTCCTGATGCACCATCTGTGAACCAGTTACTCGAGTACGACAGGAAGATGGCGGCGGTCAGGATGATTGCAAGTTCCGTCAGCATGGGGATAGATTGGTTTAATAGTACATAATCGTTATAACCTAACCATGATGACCTACCACCCGGAGGAAAATAGCATTGGTTAGAAAAACAACCAGAAAAGCGGATCGCTGGAAATCAAAGGTATGGTACCAGATCGTCGCTCCCGAGATGTTTGGCAGGGCGGTTATAGCCGAAACCTTTGCAGACGATCCCGAAAAACTGATCGGACGGACGATCAACGTTACTGTTGCTGAGATGACAAACGATTTCTCGAAACAGAACATCAAACTGAAATTCAAAGTCACCGATGTGAGTGGAAATACGGCAAATACGGCATTCATGGGGCATCGGCTGGCAAACGACTACATCGCATCGCTGATCAAGCGCCAGACCTCACGTATCGATGCCAACTTTGAGGTGCGCACAAAGGATGGGTATCGGATGCGGATAAAACCAACCTGTTTCACGACACACCGCGCAAAAACAAGCCAGATCGAAGCGATACGTAAGAGTGCAGAAGAACTTGTCCAGGATCGCGCAATAAAACTTGATTTTGAGAGATTAATCGAAGAAGTTGTGCAGGGAAAACTTTCAGCGAAGATTTACCGCAGTGTTAAGAATATATATCCGCTACGCAGAGTGGAAATTCTGAAAACAGAGATGATACTCCCCACCACAAGGCAGTAAGGGCGTGGCAGAAAGCCAGCTGGCTTTTTTCACATCAGGATAACCATAGCTCATTAGATCATGTATCTCACAGCCTCTGAAGAAGAGATCCTTGCTGGCGAGCAGGGCTATGTGCTGCAGAAGGCGATGGAGATACTCGCTGCACTCGGCGATATCTATGGTGCGGATCGTTTGATACCTGTAAAAAGCACCCAGATCGCGGGAGTATCCTATAAAACCATTGGCGATGCCGGGCTCGAATGGATATCCGATCTATCCGGCGTGGCGCGGGTCCCGTCGATATTGAATCCCGCGGGGATCGACCGTCTGCGATGGAGGGAACTCGGGGTTTCAGAGGAGTTTGCTGCAAAACAGGGTCAGATCATCGACGCTTATGAAAAACTGGGCATTATTGCGGAGTGTACCTGCACCCCATACAATATACGCGACGATATCGCAGAGATCGGCGACCATCTTGCATGGAGCGAGTCGTCTGCGGTTTCTTATGCGAATTCGGTCATAGGAGCACGGACAAACAGAGAAGGTGGACCTTCCGCACTTGCCGCAGCATTGATCGGGAAAACACCGAACTATGGGTATCATCTGGATGAGAATCGCATTCCATCACTCGCGATCCGCGTCGAAGGTGAACTAAGCGGCAGCGATTATGGCGCGCTCGGCTACATCGCCGGCAGAATCGCTGGCACGAGGGTTCCGGTCTTCTCACTTGAATCGGTGCCGACAGACGACGAACGAAAAGCCCTTGGGGCGGCGATGGCAGCGTCAGGCGCTGTTGCGCTCTACTATATCGATGGTTTGCCGCCGTATCCTGCCGGGGGCGAGTGTGATACCAGCGATATCGACGAGCGAGTCGTGATCGAGCAGAGCGAGATTGAAGGCGTGTACGGGCTGCACCGGTGCGATCCTGACATCATCGCGCTCGGCTGCCCGCATTGCTCGGCTGCCGAGCTTGCAAAACTGCGCGATCTGCTTGCAGGTAAGACCGTGACAAAGGAGTTCTGGATCTGCACGTCCCGGAGATTGCGAAACAGGCATCCTGACATCGTTGCTGGGATCGAATCGAGCGGCGCAAAGGTGGTATGCGATACCTGCATGGTGGTCTCGCCTGTGTGCGCACGATACGATTGCATGATGGTTAACTCTGGCAAGGCACTTCTCTATGTGCCGCAGCTGTGCGGAACCGACGCCGTGCTCGGGCGCCTCGAGGATTGCGTCAGGGCGGCGGTGGGTGGTGGATGATGGATGGTGGGCGCCGGGATCCCGGGGGGAGGGGGAGCCGGGGATGAACGCATACATCTACGAGATATTCAACTCCATTCAGGGAGAAGGGATCTATGCCGGCACAAGACAGGTCTTTGTCAGGTTCTGCGGCTGCCAGCTGCGGTGCGGATACTGCGATACCAGAGAGGCGCGGGCTCGGGTTGATAAATGCAGGATTTATGATCGTTATATCGACAATCCTCTGGATACAGGCATTGTGATCGACGCTATTGATGATCTGTGGACGCCTTCCACGAGGCACATCAGTTTGACCGGTGGAGAGCCGCTCTTGCACTCCGATTTTATCAAAGAGCTTGCAAGCAGCACACCTGTGCCGATATATCTGGAGACTAACGCAGGTTTTCCGGAATATGCGGAAGACGTGGCAGATCTCATCGATATCGCTTCATGCGACATCAAGCTTCCTGAGCACCGGTCAACGGATGACTATGGCAGCCTTCTGAGTGCCGAATTGGAAACGATTGAAATATTCCATTCGAGGGGTGCTGAAACTTTTGTTAAGGTTGTCGTACTCCAGGAAACCACAGAAGAAAGCATTACAAGTGCGGTTTCTGGTATCGAATTTATCGATGAGTCCATCCCATTGATTTTACAGCCGGTAACGCCTGCAAATATTGATATGCAGCAGTTGCTTGGTTTGATGGATTTTGCAGGCGCATATCTCTCCGATGTCCGCATGATTCCGCAGATACACCGGATGATCAGGATTCCTTGAGATCAAAATGACCTGACAACACAGGGGGTGTGTGATACATGCGGTTACCTCTAAAAGGTTCCGGACTTCCCCCGCACAAACCCCGATAACTACAACTTATTTCGAAGTTTAAGCAAAGCATATATCCGATTAATCTGCAATTCCCTCTGTATCCGATCTGAAAAGTGAATCGCGATGAAAAAGACATTGGCATCCTACGTCCTGTCGCTGATCTGCGTCGCAGTACTGGTCGCGTCAGGCTGCATCGAGACCGGCACCCCGCCCAACGGGGGCAACGATACGCCCGCCGAGGCTGCCGAGTACCTGATCCTCGCTCCAAAGACGCTCTTCGTTGGAAGTGAGAGTTCGATCAGCATGTCTGCGTTCGCAGGCAAAGAACACGTTCCCGCGGAGCGGTGTGTCGAGTACGCGCTTCTGGATAGCGACGAAACGAAAGTTCCTCTCGTTCGCGCATCAACAGGCAAATCCGGGCACTCGGTCGCACGATTCGAGGTCCCTCCGATCGAGGAAGGTACGTACTCGCTGATCGCGCAGCCGGTTGGCACTGACGAGGAATATACTGCAACGGTCAGGGTTCTGAAGAGCAATCCGATCTTCATCGAGACCGACAAGCCGATCTACAAGCCAGGGCAGACGATCCACGGCAGAATCCTCCTCCTGAACAACAACCTCTTGCCACTGGCTGATTCCGTGGAACTGGTGATTGCGGACGCAAAAGGGATCAAAGTCTTCCGAGAGACGCTTGAAACGAACGATTTCGGCGTAGCTACGTTCGATCTGCCGCTCTCAACCGAGCCGAATCTCGGAACATGGAAGATCAAAGCGGTATCCGGCGAATCAAAGTCGGTTGTGGACATCCGGGTCGAGCGCTACGTGCTCCCGAAGTTCGAGATCGAGATAGGTGTCCAAAAGGACTGGTTCCTCGTCTCTGATCAGGTCACGGGCACGGTCTCTGCAAACTATTTCTTCGGAAAACCGGTCGAGGGCTCTCTTGAGATCGAGGCGGTAAAGTATGTCGGCACATGGGAAACCTACGCCACATACAGCGCGGTTCTCGAAAACGGCTCTGTTGAGTTCGAACTGCCAGCAGTCGGGTGGATCGCAGGGACTTATGGCGCAGGCGGGCAGGGCAGTCTCATGCTGAACATCTCGGTCACAGATACCGGGAATCACACCGAGACTGCGACAGAACTCCTGAAAATTGTGGAATCGGATATGATTCTGCAATTGATCCCCGAATCCGGCATCGTGAAGCCAGGACTCCCGTTTGAGGTGCTGATCGTGACAGAAGACCCTGATGGAAACCCGGTCAATACGGACGTTGAGATCAGGACTGTGTTCCGTGAAGAGGGCTACACCGAAACCGGGAGAGATGATACCGTTTCGACCGAAAACGGGGTTGCTATTGTGAGTTACACCATCCCTGACAACTGCACGGGCGCCCACATCGAGGCGACATGCCGCGACACGAGCGGCTCGACCGTGCATCAGGGTGTGGAGCTTGACGCTGCATACTCGCCGGGTGCAAGCTTCATTCACATCGCGCAGACGAGCGAGGGCGTGCCCGCCATCGGCGACACGATCACCTTTGCCATACACTCGACCAACCCGGGCACGGTATTCTATGACATATTCGCGAACGGCAGAACCGTGTACTCGGGCACGAGCGAGAGATCAGAGATCGCGGTCCAGGTCACGCCGCAGATGAGCCCGTCCGCAAAGATCGTGGCATACATGATCAACCCGAATTGCGAGGTCTCTGCCGACGTGCTACCGTTTGACGTCCGTTTCAAGACGAACGTCGATTTAACGTCGGCTTTTGAGAGCGAGACTGCGTCTCCGGGCGATTCAGTGAGGGTGGACTTTGATGCGAGGGATAAGTCGATGATCGGCGTCGCGATCGTTGACGAATCGGTCTATGCACTGAGTGCCGGTAGGCTCAACCTCAAGCAGGTCTTTGACGAACTGGAAAGGCGGTTTATGGAGCCTCAGATCGAGATTCATCCGGAATATGGATATTACGACCGGCGCATCGGAACGTACGAGATTCTGGACGATGCTGGCATGCAGGTGCTCGCATCGCCATCATTCGAGATTCCGAAGGCGCTGGAACCAGAAATGCCAGTTCCGGAGGCGTTGGGAGTGTGGAAAGGGGGCGCAGAGAGGGAGGTGGCTGCGATGGACATGATGGTTGAAGAGACGGAAGGTGCGCCGATGCCAGTCCCTGAGGCTACGCCAACCGCGGCAGCGAACGGCGACCGCGAACTCGCAACGGTTGAGCGCGTGCGCCAGTTCTTCCCAGAGACGTGGCTATGGCTGCCTGATCTCCTCACCGACGATAATGGTCGTACACACATCGATCTCACTGCACCGGACAGCATCACGACGTGGCGGCTTCATGCAGTCTCGTCATCAGAGGCGGGTATCGGGATATCAGAGGACAGCCTCACCGTATTTCAGGAGTTCTTCATAGGTCCCGATCTACCGTACTCCGTGACCCGCGGAGAGGTCTTCCCTGTCCGGGTGCAAGTCTACAACTACCTCGATACGCCGCAGGACGTTAGACTGACGCTCTCTTCCGGCGGATGGTTCAATAGGATCGGCGATGATGTGGCAAGCGTGTCGATCGGCGCAAACAGCGTGGAAGACGCAAGTTTCACGATTACGCCGACAAAAATCGGCACCCATGCCATCGAGATCACGGCACAGACTGAGGGGATGGCTGATGCCGTGAGAAAGGATATCATCGTTGAGGCAGAGGGGACGAGGCAGGAGATCGTTGAGAACGGAAATCTGGCGGCGGGCAGCACCACGCTTGATGCCACGCTTCCTTCAGGAATTGTTTCTGATTCTGGGGTTGTTCTGGTTAGTTTCACGCCAAGCATAGTCGCGCAGACGATAAGCGGCGTAGATAGCCTCCTTAATATGCCGTTTGGTTGTGGCGAACAGAATATGATCATGTTTGCGCCAGATGTCGAGATTCTGCGTTACCTCAAGGCAACCGACCAGACCAACCCCGAGATTCAGGCAAAGGCTGAACTCTTTATCACGACCGGCTACCAGCGCCAGCTCACGTTCAGGCACAGCGACGGCTCGTTCTCAGCCTTCGGCGAAAGCGGGGGCGAGGGCGGCAGCCTCTGGCTCACAGCGTTCGTCCTCAACTCGTTTGCAGGCGCACGGGACGTGACATCGATCGATGACTCGGTTCTCGCAGAGGCTTCGGACTGGATCTGCGCCCACCAGAGCGGAGATGGTTCATGGGAATCGGTCGGTTTCATCTGCCATGAGGAGATGATCGGCGGAATGGAGGGCAGATATGCGCTCACGAGCTTCGTTGCGATCGCACTCGCCGAATACGGTGGCGCAGACCCCGCTGTCCTCAAACAGGCACAGGCGTATCTCGAAGGGAACCTGAGCAACCAGACCGATCCTTATTCGCTTGCGATAGGATCTGTCGCACTCCGGAAACTCGAAAGCCCGCACGCTGATACCGCTCTTGAGAAGCTCGTTGCGATCGCAAAGGAGGACGAAAACGGAGTCTACTGGGAATCGGACGCTGCAGCGGTCCGGGATTCTGACTCGGACCCATACCCATACAAATACGGTCATCCGCCATCGAGCAAGAACATTGAGATCACATCGTACGCGGCGCTTGCCCTGATCGATGCGAAACACCCGCTTGCAAACGATGCCATCAAGTGGATTGCATCCCAGAGAAACTCGTTTGGCGGGTTTTCTTCGACGCAGGATACGGTCATGGCACTAAAAGCACTGATGACCGCCGCAGCAAACCAAGGCAGGGACATCGACGCCACCGTGACAGTATCAGCCGACGGCAGCACCATCAAGGACGTCCGGATCGATGCAGGGAACTTTGATGTGCTCCAGACCGTTTTGGTGCCTGATGGGACAGATGAGGTGCAGCTTACGCTTGCTGGAACCGGAGAAGTAGGTTATCAGCTGGTAAAGCGGTTTAATGTGATCCTTCCTGAGATTGCGCCGGTGTCTGACCTGCAACTGGATATTACCTACGATGCAACCGATGTGGCGGTAAATGACATCGTGACGGCGCAGACACGGGTTATCTACACCGGAGCAGCCCAGTCCACAGGCATGATGATCGTGGATGTCGCTGTGCCCACCGGATTTACGCCAGTCTCGGGGAGTCTGGACAGACTGGTTGCGGACGGCACGATCATGCGCTACGAGATCGCTGGCAGAAAAGTCATCGTCTACGTGCTTGACCTGCCGCGGGGAGTCGAACTCTCGTTTGACGTCGAGATGCGGGCGCTCTTCCCGGTAAAGGCGATCGTGCCTGACAGCCGGGCGTATTCGTACTACGATCCCGAGATCTGTGCGGGGGTGCGGGGCGGGGAGATTGTGGTTGGTGTGTAGGCAGAGGGGGGTGGGCATAAATGAAGCGACAAATCCAGAAGACACTCAAAAACCACGGAGTTAAGAACCTTAACTCCGTATCACTTTAGGGAATATGTCCAACCCAAGTCTCTCCCCCAGATCTCTGACCTTCTTTGGAACCTCGGTGACCATACCACGATCCTCCAGATCGACATGATAGACCTTGCCATACTTGAATAACAGATCGATCGGAGTCATCTTGCGATTCAACTCACCCTTCTCCAGGATCTGTTCCAACTTACAGTGGATGTAGATGGATAGAAACGATATGAACACGTGCCCAAAGACACTCTCATCATCCTGTAGATAGATTTTATCCGCTTCAAGCACCGTTTTGTGTGTATCAAACATCTTTTCAACAGTTTCACGTCCCTTGTAGAGCTCATAAATCTCATTCCCACCAACATCCAGATTCGAGAGGATCAGGATCTCCCCTGCCTTCTTCATCCGCTCTCGGAGCTCCTTCTTGTCAATCTTGCCATCATCCAGTTTCCTGTACAAAGTCTTGCGCTCTTCCACCATGAGGTCCTGATCCTCAAATAAGTAGAGGAAGAAGTTGTCACACTTCCGTTTCCCGAACCGAATCAGTCGGTCGTGATAGTAGAGATGTCCGTTGAGATGTATGCGCGTATCATAGAAATGGCTGTTCTCCCCGCCCTGAAGCACATAAGAGATGTTCTTGCCATCCAGGAACT
>DAOVGO010000039.1 GCA_030672345.1 Methanosarcinales archaeon
GTTTATGTAGTCGAGTCGAGTACCGGTCGAAGAATTATATAGATAAAGATACTTCAGATCGTAGGTTCCGTTGTACTCATTCTGCCTCATCTTTGTCCCTTCGAACCTCAACTGGACTGTCTGGCTTCCTTTGCTCAGATACGTCGTGTTGATATCATAGTCGATTGAGTTGTAACTATTGCTCTCATACAATTGTCCATTCACCTGATAATATCCAGTTTCTATCACATTCACGCCGACCTCGATCGTCAAATTACCATACAGCCCATCTGCATCGGTATCATCACCATAATCAGTATAAACATCACTGAACTCAGCAGGCGGTCTCTGGAAATCGGTGTAGTTGTAGTCGCTGGTAGAATACTTCATTTCATCTATCCTATACCATTCCTCGGTCTCATAAAGGTTTAACCATGCCCTGAAGCTCCCATTGTACCCTGTACCATATATCCTGATCCCATCAAACTCTATAGTAATATTTTGAATGCCTTCATCGAGGTATGTTCTGTTCCAGTCACCATCAATCCCTCTCCAATAACCTTCTTCTTCATCGTAATATTCCAAATATCCGTCTAATTCACATTCTCCCGCCTTAGTGACATTGATCTCTGCTTCTATTACAAGGTAGTCGTACAATATATCATTGTCCGTATCTAAGCCATAATCATTGAAATTGCCAGTGAATTCCGCGGGCGGTCTCTGGAAATCGGTGTGATCATAGTACGATGTTGTATATGCAATGTCCCGGTGATCGATCTGTTCGTACAGCGCAGTGACATTTTTTGTCTTCATCGATTCTTCTGATCCTCCAGATGCCGGAGGCGTGGGAGTGGCTGGCGTTGGCGTCTCTTCAGGTACTGGTACTGGATACGGGTATGAATCCGTTGCATTGTAGAGGCGAAGGTCTCGCAGATCATACCTTCCATCATATCCGTTCTGTCTGAGAGTTATTCCATAAAATCTCAGTCGAACTGTCTGGTTTCCTGCGTTCAGGTCTGTTGTGTTGCTGTCATAATCCACACAATCCCAGTAGTCCATGACACCACACTCACACAATCCGCCACTTACTCTATAACGTCCAGCATCGGTCACAACCACGCCGACATCGACTACCAGATAATCATATAATCCGTCTCCATCGGTATCCTCTCCCTCATCCGAGTAGACATCGGTAAATATTGCTGACAGCGGTTGAAACTCGGTATAGTTATAGTATGATGTGGCATAACTCCCGCGATCGAGCAGATCTCCTCTCCTGCTGTACAGATAGAGATATATTTTATGTGTGCCATTGATTCTGTTCTTCCAGATGCTCGTGCCTTCAAAATAGAGTTGAACCATCTGGTTTGTATCTGCCATCTCTATGGAATTGTTTGCCCACAGATAGTTGCCAGTTCCATCTTCCAGCCGTGCTTTCACATGATATTCGCCCTCTTGTATTGTGGCATTCAGGTTGACGTTCACTGTCAGGTAATTGTACAGCCCATCTCCATCGGTATCGTTTCCATGATCCGTGATTCCACTGAACACGGGGGTGTGAACAACGAAGCTCAACGGGATGCTGAATGCCTCCTGATCCGAAGAGATCGCTATTGCTCCGGTATGCTCTCCTGGCTCAATAGAACCGGGCACTGTCAGTGTGGCAGTGAAATTAGCCTGTGTGTTGCATGAGAGTGTGCCAATGACATCGCTGTCGAAACTGATCCAATCGCATGGTTCATGTCGATAGAAGTCAACCACACCTTCAAACGCCTGCTGCCCAAGATATGTCGGCACATAATGACCATATATCCAAACTTTCCATTTCCCTGCAATCGGTCTGATTGCACAGACCCTTTCAACACCAGCATGCCCGCTCGATTGACCTGCACTGCGTCCATCCGGATCATATAACACAAGACCCAATTCGCTATCTGAGTTGTTCCACCTTACCGTCACCTCAAATCGATCCAGACACGCGGGAACATCGAAGTACTCAGAAACGTTTTCATAACGCATCACTGAGTTGTTGAATCGATGCGCTTCTGATATGTTAATCACGATCGCGTCCAGACAGGTGTTTGAGAGTTCGATGCCATCGTTTGTTACGGAAAACGACTGAGATACTGTTTCATTCGGTTTTAGAATTCCCGGGTTCCATCTGGAAGGTGTACTTGTTATTTTACATATCTTCACTGTGGCGCCGAACGGTGTGATCGATGTGATATCTTTTCCATAAACGATTGCCATCCATCTGCCAGTAGAAGGATTCTCTACAATTTCGGTATCTGTCTGATTATGTCGGTCATGGTCTATACATTCGTGTGTTGGGGTAAACAGAAAGAGGTCTGCATCACCGGTATAATCCCTCAAAGAGACTTCAACTCTTTCAGTGCCTCTTGGAATATCGAAATAGAAATATTCCCATTCTTTATCGCCCAGAGCTCCATTGAATGTCCCCGTTCCATTGGTTATCTCTACTGACTGGGCAATATTTACAGTCACCGGTACCGAAAGAACGGACTTTCCGTTTCCGTTTATTGTAATATTTCCTGTATACACTCCTGAATCGACTCCATTCGGCACGGTCAAGGTGGAATCAAATATCTTCTGCTCATTTGCTGAGATCGAGCCCGGAAGTGGCTGGATGGTCAGCCAATTTCCAGCAGTACCATTGGTACTGATTGTCACCCCTGCAAGCTCCCTATTTGTGAAGAAAACGAACCTTGCAAAATCCTCGCAGCCTGGTGCAACTGCGTATATCTTCTTGGTGGGTCGGTCTGCCCCGTACTCAAGCCCGGTGTATGTCCATGTACCAGCGATCCATTGGTCAGGAATAATTCCTGTCAGTGTATCATTGTTGACTGTAAGATATGCCTGATATGCATCGATTTCTCCTGTTCCCTGATAGAATTCCTCGTATTCAAGCCCCACTCTGTTATTTAGCTTGGCAGTAGTGGTCGTCAGAGCAGCTTTCACACCAGCCGGCGTCAGATCCGGATTTGCCTGGAGTAGCAGTGCGGCTGCACCTGCTGCATAAGGCGTTGACGTACTTGTGCCACTTGCTCTGGTATAATATTCATCCACTGGCTCCCCCATCTCAGTTTCCCATGCCCTGCACGATATGATATCCACACCAGGTGCTACGAGCGTTGGTTTTGTCCTTCCATCAGTGGTAGGACCTGAGCCGCTGAAGTAGGCTATATGCCCGGATTGATCTGATGCGCCAACCGTTATCGGTTTAACAGCATCACCAGGCGAATTGATGCAGCCCGATACCATCAGCATCACCATCAGAAGACCAATCAGCACCAATTTATTTGTTGGCATCCCGATCACCCTGAATTCCCTGCTGCAACGCAGACGACCGCTCCTGCATCCATTGCTGCATCCACAGCCATGCAGTCTGGTTTGGCGTAAACCTCGCCGGTATAAGAACCGCCGAGACTTATACTGATCACATCTGCCCCGTTATCAACTGCCCACTCGATCCCTGCAATCACATCGGAGAGGTATCCGCTTCCCTCGCTATTCAGAACCCGTATATTCATAAGCGAGGCTCCTGGGGCAACTCCCGTGTATCTACCACCCGATGCCTCCCCGGTACCCGCGATTATACCTGCACAGTGCGTTCCGTGTCCATACAGATCATCTGTGGTCGGCTCATCTTCCACAAAGTTCTTCTCGGCTATGACCTTGCCATATAGATCAGGATGATTCTTGTCGATCCCTGTGTCAATAACAGCAACAACTATGCCGCTACCATCGAACCCCTCAGCCCACACCAGATCCTCGGTTGTCCTTGCAGTACCTACCGATTCCACATCGATGCCGCCGTAGGATTTCTCGGGCTCGAGGGGCTCTGGTAGTTGAATCTCGCGGTCGAGATATACACATTCAACATCTGATCGATCTGCAACTGCCTTGATCGATCTGGCAGGTATCCTCGCTGTTATACCGTTGATGATATGGTATTGATACTTTATCTCTCCATCACTGCCTCGAAGCGCACTGATAACACTTTTCTGACTCTCCATGGATGATATGGATGGTGTGGATGGTCTGGATTTCAACAGTATTATCACACCTACTTTCTCATCCGGTCCGCTCTTTTCCATCTTTTTTGTCAGTTCAACCTCTAACTTTGAAGCTTTTGATTCGGGGGTCCAAATCTCATTCTGGTGATCTTTTGGGTCGATCAAACTCGATTTCGATTCCACTGGATTTCGTTCATCGATCAATTCTGATATCAATCCTTCAAATGACTGGATTTCGGACATGTCGTTCTCGGTTGATGCGGTTGCATAGAATACCAGTACAACAGCCAAGATTGCTACAGTTACGGCAACGATTGTTTTTTTCATCATGGTTTTATGCCCCTGATCTCATCATGGATTGACTTGATATGGTCGTGAGTTCTGTTTGGGTACTCGATCCAGTTATAACTGTCAGCAGTTGACAACCATTCAGACATCCAGTCAACACGATCACACCCGCGCAGCTAAACACCCTCAGAAAAGCACGCAATCCTCCTATCTGGTCAGACCCATTCATGATTATCAACTTCCGAGACGCCACCCCCACCTCCATCCTTCTCACATAAAAAGGTAACCCATCTGCCCCCCTCCCCGCACAACCGCTGCACAGATGTCATGCAGAAGCCAGAATCCCCTGCCCCACCCGAGACCAGCAGAATCGCCACCAGCACACACAATCAGACGAACCCTCCGGCACGCCCACACACACCCGAAAAACCGTCCCAAATGCCAGATCGACACAAACAGACAGATCCCCAAACGAACGGTCACGCCCGACAACCCACGGACCCGGACCAGATATCGCTATGCATACCCAATGGACGCGCCCCGTCTCGCTCACCCCGGCGGCACCCGGGCTTACCTTCGCCGCCCCCGCATGATCTGCGACGTACATGCCCCTGCCCGCATTCTCGCCCGAAAGAGCCCGGGTTCGCAAACCCTCCACAAAAACCCCGCCGCCCGTTATCAGAAATTGCCGAACATAAATTATATAACCGACTTATGGCGTATAATTTTGTGAGTTATGGTGTATAATCTTGTGAGGTGAAAATATGACTGATGTGACCAAAGTCAAATTGATTGTAAATGAGATCGAGCAAGTTCCGGAATCGTTTCTCGAAGAAATACTGGACTTTATTCGATTTCTAAAGATAAAAGCTAAGACAAATAAACTGGAAACTATGATTGCGAGTGAATCATCCCTCAAGAGAGATTGGCTGAGACCTGAGGAGGATTACGCCTGGCGAGATTTGTAAAAGGAGACATTATAATTCTTCCTTTTCCGTTCTCTGATCTAACTTTCACAGATGGCAGCTACCACCACCGTTTTCAAGATTGACCCCACACGATGCGCTACTTCTCGATGATCGTCTCGTCGATCTTCATTCCGAAGTGCCGCGCCGAATCCTCAAAATGGACGAGCACCTCATCGCCGACCTTGAGATTCGCGATCGATATCGGAGCACCGTCCGCGCCGACGAGTTTGATTGTCTCGGCATTCTGCAGAAGCGTCTTTATCACGTTTCCATCGACGTCAGCCTCGACGAGCGTCAGAGGTCGCCGCTCGATCTTGACCCTTCCTACGATCGCATCCTTCTGCTCGCCATCTGCATTGATCGTGGTCACCAGATCACCTGCACAGAGTTCTGAGAGGTATCGCGTCTTCTCGCCGACCCGGACGTACGCATGTACTGCGCCCGCATTGACCCGAAACGGGCGTGACGCCACATAAGGACTGTCCTCCGCCTCTGATTGCACCAGAAAGAGTCCATTCGACTGCGATCCAACGAGCATTCCCTCGCCGACCGTCATCAGCGAGCAAGTGTCCACGCAGACCCGGTCACCCATGCCAACAGGTTTGA
Source organism: Methanosarcinales archaeon (assembly GCA_030672345.1). GTDB lineage: Archaea > Halobacteriota > Methanosarcinia > Methanosarcinales > Methanogasteraceae > Methanogaster_D. The sequence continues at coordinate 5,879 of DAOVGO010000039.1, forward strand.
CCGCGGTAACTCGCGCAACCTGGAGCGGCACCGCCGGCGTGCCAGCGCGTTCGACAGTGCCTGTGATGCGCTTGATCTCTGACAGATCATCGGTATCGATCAGTATGCCGTCTGATCCGTGCTCGAGCGTCTCGATCGCGACTTTTGCCTCCTCGGAATCACGAACCCCGGCTATAATCTTCACGTCTTCTTCGAAGAGTCCTGCGATCAGGTTTTCGAGCGGAATCACCTTCCAGTCGGTGCCTACTGTGATCAGATAGTCGCAAACACGTCCGAGCTCGGCTGCGAACCGCTCATACTCCTTGTTCTGGATGACAACGTACCCGGCAACCGTCTTTCCTTCGGAAGACAATTTTTGCGCCGTGATAATATCCATCGATCCGGTTAAATCAGTTGGAAGCGGATTTGTCCCGTCGCCTTCCCCGCCCACACCGACAACAACGATGTCAGGCATTTCAGACACATCGCGCGGCAGCGGTGATGCCACCCGGATATCTCCAAGCTCGCGGACCTTCTCGATGTGATCCGCTGATGTGAGCACGCACTCCACACCAGATTCGAGACTCGTCGTGATTCTATCCTTCTGTGCATCCCAGTTGCCCGCGTCCGCCTTGATCCACGTCGTCTTCGATTTCATCTATGGACTCGCTGGGACTCGAACCCAGGGCCTTCGCCTTGCAAAGGCGACGATCTTCCAGCTGATCTACGAGCCCGTC
>DAOVGO010000012.1 GCA_030672345.1 Methanosarcinales archaeon
GTGCGCAGATACATGGGACGATGGCATAGTGAATCTGAAGGATTCGACATTCATCAAGAAATGGCTGGTCGATCCATCCACGCCGTTGTGGCAGTCTCCGGCAGATGATGATATGCTGAAACCGGTGGCGTGTTAGATGAACGATGCAATGGTACCTTTCGGAGTACTCTCAGAGCAAGAAGATAGAGATCCACCATCAGCAGTGACAGATCTGGCTACAACCGATACAACCAGCAACTCGATGAAACTTACCTGGACATCGCCGGGCGACAACGGGATACTGGAACAGCTATGGTCTATGATATCAGATATCTGGAAGGGATAGCGGTGACAGAGACCAACTGGGGTACGGCAACCGAGTGCACAGGTGAGCCGACACCAGAGCCTGCAGGTGTGCTGAAACATTTACTGTAACTGGACCTATGTACACCATATTACTTCGCACTAAAAACCGCAGATGAAGTGCCCAATTGGTCACCGATCTCCAACAGTCGTTGAGGCCACACCACCAGCTATACCCGTCTCACCAGGACCATTTATCCTATGTGTCACCATAGACCCAGACACATCCATCGCAGGCGCCCAGTTTGATCTGAGCTTCAACGCTTCGCTTGTCAGTGCCAGCAGCGTGATAGAAGGAGATCTACTGAGTCAGGATGGTGCGAACACATACTTCAGCCCAGGCACAATAGACAATACCGCTGGAACGATAACAGACGTTGCAGGTGCAATCACAACCCCGGGGGCAACTGTCTCATCGCCAGGAGTCTTTGCAACGATCCGGATGATCGCAAAAACGGTTGGTGGAACCTCACTCCTTAACCTTTCGAACGTCATCGTTGGTGACATAAACGGAAATGCTGTATCGACCACCGTGAACGATGGCAGCGTTATCATTGGAGCGATTTGCGGTGATATCAATGGCAATGGCGAGGTCACGACAGCCGACGCAGTGATTGCGCTTGAGATCGCAGCAGGCAGCCGTCCGAACGATCCCGCCGCGGATGTGAGCGGCGAGGGGCAGGTCACATCACTCGACGCGATGATGATCCTGCAGGCGGCGGTCGGGCGGATCGAGATCTGCTGACGTGGTCTGCGGTGGCGGTGCTGGCAGTGCTTGCCCGCGCCGCCGGGTTCTTTTTTCGCTTCGAGCTTCGGTTAGCCTCCAAGCCGGAGTTCTCACCTCCAGAACACTTATGTAAAATCGCCGAGAAGTCTTGAGACGGCGTTGTGCTGGCAGATGCAGCGATACCGGACATATCTCGACTCAAGACACGATCAGCATCCGGAATCGCCGCCGACTGACCATAGAGAGAGAAGCGATTGCGGAAGGGAGCAGTCGTGCCCAGAGCTGAAGACTGGTATGGGCAGGCACGCCCCCGCATCACTGCTGCGCAAGTAGCGACCTAAAACACGGATTTAGGAGGTTCAACAACATGGATAGAAAGAACAGTAACAACAGAACGACTGCAGGAGTTATCGCAGCAACCATGCTCATCGCATCGATCGCGCTGCTTGCGCTTGCAGGACTGGGCGGCGTCAGCTGCGCTGCTGAAGGCGAGAACGCCAGAGGAAGCGATGGCGAGATGACCGGGGCTGCGGTCTCGGCAACGAGTGTGACGAATAATATCAGCTATCAGGGACGGCTGACCGACAGCAGTGGAAGTCCGCTTATCGGGACGTACGCGATGACGTTTGGACTGTACGAGGTCTCAACCGGAGGCACGGCTCTTGCTACGGATACGCACGCGGTAGATATTACCGATGGCTTGTTCGGAACAGGCATAGACTTTGAACAGAGCCACTTTGACGGCAGTGAACTCTGGCTCGGGGTTGCGGTCGGGAATGATTCCGAGATGACGCCGAGGCAGGAATTGAGACCGGTGCCTTATGCGCTGAGCCTTGTGCCGGGAGCGAATATCATCGGTTCGGCGCCTGTTGCGCTCCACGCGGAGTCCACACATCCCTCTGGCATAGGCATTCGCGGCTATGCGACCGCAACCTCAGGGGCTAACTGCGGCGTGTATGGCGCGAGCATGTCCGCTGAAGGAGCCGGCGTCTACGCACTGGGCAAAGACGGTGGTGCAGACCTTATCCTGGGCGGTAACGCCAACACTGCTGCCGGAGATAATGGCAAGATACACTCCGATCCTGCCTACGCCAGCAGCGACATCGTTCTCGTAACAAACGATTGTATCCGGATCGATCTGGACAACGACAGCAATGGCGAGGACGCTGACTTTGAGATATACGATAAAGATGATAACCTTATCTTCAATGTAGACGAAAGCAGCGGTGTGTATAGCCACGCCACAGCAACCACTGGCAGCAACAACCATGGAGTTCGTGCATACAGCGATAACGGCTCCGGCGTGTACGGAGAAGGCGGCAAGTACGGCGGATTCTTCACGACGAATCAGGGTGGGTCATCATGGTACGAGCGCAACGCGGGCGTGAATGTGACGACCACTTATGACTACAGCGAGGGAGTTCGTGCATCTACCACTGGCTACCGCAGCGATGGAGTTCGTGCATCTACCACTGGCTACGACAGCGATGGAGTTTATGCATCTACCACTGGCTACGACAGCGTGGGAGTTTATGCACATACCTCTGGCGACAGCAGCTATGGAGTTCGTGCATCTACCTATGGCGACTACACCCATGGAGTTTATGCAGAGACCTATGGCAGCGACAGCGAGGGAGTTTATGCAATTACCCGTGGCATCGCCAGCACCGGAGTTCTTGCATATACCGCTCGCGACTACAGCGATGGAGTTCGTCCATATACCATTGGCGACGGCAGCTATGGAGTTCTTGCATCTACCCATGGCGACTACAGCGTGGGAGTTTATGCAGAGACCCGTGGCAGCGACAGCACCGGAGTTCATGCACATACCTCTGGCGACGACAGCGATGGAGTTTATGCAGAAACCTATGGCAACGGCAGCGAGGGAGTTTTTGCATACAGCAAAAAATACTACGCAATCCACGCAAACACCGGCAGATCAGACCACGACTACGCCTTCTACGCTCCTGACGACAACATCTACGTCGGCGGAAAGATCGATGTGGTCGGAACCGTTGACCCGATAATCGTGGAGTGCTTCGGAGCAGACCCCGCGGTGGATTACGAGGTTGGAGATGTCGTAACTCTCGATGAAGACTCGCCTTATGTGAAGCCATGCACTGAAGCGAACGACACAAAGGTCGTGGGCGTTGTGGGACCGACTCTCGATATCGAGGACGGCGAGATCTCTGTTGTGATCATGGGCTACCGGGGCGCAAGACCTGATGAAGAGCACGTAAATGTTCTGGAAATGCGCCTTTCCGATGCGGAAGCGAGGATGGCAGAAGTTGATCTTCGGATGAGCGGAGCAGAGGCAGAGTCGGTTGCTGAAAAGAAGGGTATGGAGAATGAAGTAGCAATGCTCAGAAGCGAGATAG
>DAOVGO010000141.1 GCA_030672345.1 Methanosarcinales archaeon
GCTCATAAAATTCCTTTCCGCGCTCGAATGCTTCTTCTCCGTTCATGCTTCAAACCTTATTACAACGGAATTGCCCTTCCCAGCACCCAAATCCCCGGCGGCAAACTCCTCTATCGCGGGCATCAGGGTCTCAGGGATGAACTGCCCTCCGTATATTCCGAATATGGTTCTTTGGGTCATTTTAAGAATCGATGACTTTTGTAATACCGTTTGAATCGATCATATCTTTAACATTTTCGCAAGAACACCCGCATAACCGTATAATCAAGTCTTTGATCGTGCCCCCGCACCAAACTCCTCCAACCATCGATTAACCTTCTCCCCTACCCTTTCGCTCTGATTTCTAAGCTCATCCTCCACGATCTTCATATCAATCCTCTCATAAATCCTCTTTGCATCCCCTATGGCATCGGTTCCATAATCATCCATGGAATGGCATGCCTTTAAGATGAACAGATCCTCGAGCGCTGGAATCCAGACACTCATATTCTGTATCTTCTCCTCAATAAGCCTTGAAAAGACCGATTGAGTCAGCAAAACTTCGCCTACCTTCCCATAAGAGATGTCAACATAAAGATCCCGCTCAAAATCTATAAACCGCCATACTCTCGCCCCCCTTCTCGGTTCATACCCCATCTTCGAGAGCGCATCCGCAAACCAGAAACACTCGCCTTGTGTCGGAAAAACAAAATCGAGGTCCTTTGTGGATCGTTTCAGCCCATGATAGACCAGTGCAGTACCGCCGATCACAATTATTCTCGGGCGATCCTGCAGGTGCCTCTCCACGATCATGAGCACTTCTCGTATCTCCTGCCAGCTCCTAAATCTCAATTTCATCACCAAAGTATCTCTTGAGTTCAGTGCCGTGAGCTGGTAGTAGATGGTAATCCCGGTAGATCTTGTAAAAGTCATCGAATGTGAATGCAATCCGGACATTCCATCTCTTCTCGATATCTTCGAGAAAACTTCTTTTTATGTGCCTTCTAAACTCGCTGTACGGAAAGATGGGGTCTTCGAGTACCGCCTCCGCTGTATTCACGCTGCTGTGTCCAGCCAGCACCACTTCAAACTCATCTTTGCGCTCCATGCAATTCGCGATCTCGATCAGCGCAAGAATCTCAGATAATACGCCATCACCAATCGCCATCTCAACCAATCTCTCGAAATCGACACGTTCGTTCATCAAAAGCGTTGGAATATCCATTATCTCATCCTTGTCTCTCGATTGCAGCCTCTCGATGACCCCTCTTTCGATGGACTGCCTGCCGTGTACGGAGTTGCTGCTGGTTTCTGGAGTCATTATGCTGTGTGGTTTTTGTTTGTTTGGTGCTGGTGCTTAAGATTGTTGGCTACTTCATCCCAGATTTCCCACCGAAAAATTAGTGATCAACCATGCGAAAGGTAGGTTTAAAGCAAAAGCACGACCACAATATAATAGGGTGATTTTGATTGAAGGCGGTTATTCTTGCAGCAGGCGAAGGAATGCGGTGCAGACCACTGACGCTCACGAGATCGAAGGTGATGCTCCGGATCGCGAACAAGCCGATGATTGAGTATGTGGTGCGGTCGCTCTCAGAGAGCGGCATCACAGAGATACTCATGGTCGTGGGGTATGCAAAAGAGCGCATCATGAATTATTTTGGCAACGGAAAGGATTTTGATGTGCATATCGAATATGCGGAGCAGAAACAGCAGCTTGGCACAGCTCACGCCATAAAACAGGCAAAGGATTCTGTGGGGGACGAGTTTCTCGTGTTAAACGGAGATAATCTTGTCAGCGCAGATACGATTGCGGATATCACGAAGAGACACACCGGAGGCACGTCGATCCTGACAACGTCCCGAATGGATACATCAGGGTATGCGCTGGTGATTGAGAGTGGCGGGGTGGTTAAGGAGATTGTTGAGGGGGAGAGACTGAAGAATATCCACAATATCAACACAGGCATCTACATCTTTGATCGGACGATCTTTGATGCGATCGAGGAGACTCTGCAGGCAGATGTCAGCGAATTCGGGATCACTGACTCGATACAGCGGATGATCGATGCAGGCTACACGGTACACGCGTACCGGACAGACCACACATGGACCGATGTGATCCATTCATGGAACCTGCTCGATGTGAATGCGATGATCCTTGAAGGAGTCCCTGATTCGGTGTATATGCTGGCAGACAGCAGAGTCAATAATCGCGTGGTTGTAGGCAGGGATTCGGAGATCGGCGAGAACTCCTATGTCAAGGGTCCTGTCATGATCGGGAGAAACTGCGACATCGGTCCGAATGTGGTCATCGCCCCGTCAACGAGCATCGGCGACAACGTCACGATCGAGCCGTTCACCTACATCAGGAACAGCGTGATCTTTGATGACGTGCACATCGGTTCGCACAGCACCATAAAGAACACAATCATCGGAGAGAACAATATCATTGACAGCCATTTCGTTGTAGAGAGCAGAAAGAGTCTGGCAGTGGAACTGAACAGGAAACTGTACCATGCAGACGAACTCGGCACCGTGATCGGGGATGCCAACACCATCGGATGTAATGTCTCGGTAACCGCGGGTGCGCTGATCGGGATCGTGTGCAGGATCGGGGCCGGTACCGTTGTAAGAAAGCAGATACCAAGTCATGCGCTGGTGGTATAGATGTGCGGCACAATTTTTTCTCCGAAAAAATTGAATGTTGTCCGGCGTTCCGCTACGCTCCAACCGGACTATCAGGGCATGATGGTGATCTGATATGTGCGGCATTGTTGGGTATCTGGGCGCATCCGAAGCCGTACCTGTTCTCTTTGACCTCTTAAGGCGGCTTGAGTATCGCGGGTACGATTCTGCCGGCATCGCCATCCTGAACGGAAGTATCCTGACGTCCAAAGCAAAGGGGCGTGTCGATGACCTGATATCGATCACCCCTGAGATCGGGGGCTGCACCGGCATCGGTCACACCAGGTGGGCAACGCATGGAAAGCCGTCGTCTGAGAATGCACATCCACACTGCGACTGCAAGGATACCATTGCTGTGGTCCATAACGGGATCATCGAGAACTACATAGAACTCAAAGATAAGTTAATCGATTCAGGGCACGAATTCAGATCAGAAACAGACTCAGAGGTACTTCCGCACCTGATCGAGGAATGTTACGCGGGCAATCTCGAATCATCGGTACGAAATGCACTATCGATGGTTCGCGGATCGTATGCGATCGCGGTGGTCAGCACCGGGGAGCCTGACAGGATCGTGATTGCACGGAAGGACAGCCCTCTTGTCGTCGGGCTTGGCAGCGACGGATATTTTGTCGCATCAGATGTTGCTGCAATCCTGAAACACACGAAAGACGTAATTTTCATGGACGATGGTGAGATCGGGGTGATAAATAAGGATGGAGTCAATGTCACGGATCTTGACGGTGTTTTTGTTGAAAAGAAGGTTGAAACGATAACATGGGATCCTGAGTCGGCAGAGAAGAGCGGATATGAGCATTTCATGTTAAAAGAGATATTCGAACAGCCAGCCGTCATCAGGGAGACGTTTTCAGGGCGAATATCATCAGACGGAATCGACCTCGATGCTGCGCTGCCGAATGTGAGGAGGATCGTCATCATAGCATGTGGGACCTCGTACCATGCTGGACTCTTTGGGCGGTACGTGATCGAGCGGTTCGCCCGCATCCCGGTTGATGTCGAGATCGCGTCCGAGTTCAGGTACATCGATCCGATCATCGATTGCGGCGATCTCGTGATAGCGATCACGCAGTCAGGAGAGACCGCTGACACCCTTGCGGCGATCAGGGAGGCTGGATCAAGGGGCAGCCAGAAACTCGGGGTCGTCAATGTACTTGGCAGCAGCATAACAAGGGATTGCCCGTGCATATACACGAGAGCCGGACCCGAGATCGGGGTTGCTGCCACCAAGTCATTCACATCGCAACTTGCCGTGCTGCTGCTGATGGCAATCAGGCTCGGCAGAGAGCGGCGGATGATCTCGACAGCGGAGATGGATGATCTTGTCTCAGGACTGAGGCAGATGAGCGGCAATATCCAGCGCGTGTTAAACGATGCGCCCTTGATCAAAGAATGCGCCAAATTGTTCACGGATGCCGACCAGTTCATGTTCATGGGCAGGGGCGCAAACTACCCGGTTGCCCTCGAAGGCGCACTGAAATTAAAGGAGATCTCATACATCCCGGCAGAGGGGTTTGCCGCGGGCGAACTGAAGCACGGTCCACTGGCTCTGATCTATGACGGGATTCCTGTGGTTGCGATCGCCACAAAGGATGGTGTGCACGAAAAGATGCTCGGCAACATCAAGGAGGTGAAGGCGAGAGGTGCTACCGTTATCGGCATCGCAAACGAGAGCGACACCGAGATCGATAAATATGTGGATTATGTGCTCCGTGTGCCCGACGCGGATCCATGGATCGCACCGATACTATCTTCTGTCGTGCTCCAGTTATTCGCATACTATGTCGCATACCACAGAGGATGCGAGATCGACAAGCCGAGAAACCTTGCAAAGAGCGTTACAGTTGAGTGATATCATGAAATTCGGATCGAGCGGGATACGTGGAATCGTAAATACCGAGATCACATCTGAATCAGTATTATGCATCGGGCGGGCAGTGGGCTCTGAATACCATGATGTGGTGGTCGGCAGAGACCCGAGAACATCATCAGAGATGATCGAGTGCGCGGCAATATCAGGGCTGCTCTCGATGGGTTGCCAGGTCACGCGTGTGGGCATGGTTGCGACGCCGACGCTTGCTTACGCGGCAAGGAACCATGACTGCGGTATCATGATCACCGCGTCTCACAATCCGCCGGAATACGCCGGAATCAAGCTCTTCAACCCGGACGGGATGGCGTTTGATTCAGGGCAGCAGGAATCGATCGAACGATCAATCGATGGCTCTGATTTCAGGCTGACGTCATGGGACGGCATCCATCCGGTCAGGACGGACAAAAACGCTGTTTCTGACCACATTTCGATGATTCTCTCCGGTATCCGGATCGAGAAGCAGATGTTGGTGGTGGTGGACTGTGGGTGCGGTGCAGCCTCGCTGACAACGCCGTATCTGCTCAGAGAACTGGGCTGCGACGTGATCACGTTAAACAGCCAGCCCGACGGCTTTTTCCCGGGTCGCAGCTCTGAGCCCAAGGAAGAACATCTCGCGCCCCTGTGTTCGGTCGTGCGGGATGTACATGCGGATATTGGGATCGCGCACGATGGCGATGCAGACCGGATGGTTGCGGTCGATGACACCGGGCGGTTTGTGAGCAACGATCGGCTCCTCGCATTCTTCGGGATGCGTGAAGCAGAGCGATCGATGGTCGTGCCAGTGGACACATCCATGCTCATCGATGCGGTGCTGCCCGGCGTTACGATAACCAGGACCCGTGTCGGAGACGTGTATGTTGCAGAGGCGATAAAGAGGATCGGGGCTGATTTTGGCGGCGAGGCGAGCGGAACATGGATATTTCCGAAAGTCTCGTACTGTCCGGACGGCATCTATGCCGCCGCCAGGCTCGTCGAGATGGTCAGCCAGGAAGAGGGACGATTCAGCGACCAGATCTCATCGCTACCTACATACGAGATAAAACGTGGGACGCTGCCCCATCACGGCGGTATGGGCGGTATGGACACTATGAGCAGGATCGAGGAAGAACTGCGCACCGCTTTTGAGTTTTCGGATATAAACACGCTTGATGGAGTCAGAATTGCGTTCGATGATGCGTGGGCGCTTGTCAGACCATCTGGCACCGAACCTCTGATCAGGATCACAGTCGAAGGCAAAACAAGGGATGAGGTCAAGCGGTTGTATCTGCAAATAGAAAAAATAATAAAGGAGTCCTAAATGAAAGCCGTGATCCTTGCGGCTGGCGAAGGCACAAGAATGCGCCCGCTGACAGAAACGCGCCCAAAGGTGATGCTTCCTGCCGCAAACAGACCGATCCTTGAGCATATCATCAAATCAGCGAGGGATGCGGGGATTACCGATTTTATATGCGTGGTCGGATACAGGAACGATATGATCAGGGATTATTTCGGTGATGGTAGCCATCTGGGCATCCATATCGATTATGTGGAGCAAAAAGAGCAACTCGGCACCGCACACGCGATAGGAACGATTCAAGATCTTGTAGATGATAGATTCATCGTCATGAACGGGGATGCGCTTGTCAAATCATCTGACATCCGTTCTCTGATGAAACACCGCGAAGATATCGTGATGGCACTTAAGGAGATGGAAGATCCGGGCAGGTATGGCGTGGTAAAGACGTCAGGTGGCAGGATCGTTGAAATCATCGAGAAACCAGAGCGTGCCACCAGTAATCTGGTGAATGCAGGGATATATCTCTTTTCAGATATCATCTTCGATAATATCAAAGCGACAGGGAGATCAAAGCGAGGTGAATACGAGATAACCGATTCGATAATGCAACTGATAGTAGATAACATCGGTGTCAGCTACCTGATGCTTGATACGTGGATCGATATCGGGATGCCGTGGAATCTGCTGGATGCAAACGAATTTCTGTTATCAAAGATCAGGACCGCGATTTCAGGCGAGATCGAGCCCTACGCCACCTTGAAAGGCGAGGTTGTGGTCGGAGATGACACCATCATCCGAAATGGGTCGTATATCACAGGACCTGTGATCATCGGAAACGGTTGTGATATCGGTCCGAACTGCTATATCAGACCGGGCACGTCTGTTGGCGATAATGTGCGCATAGGAAACGCTGTCGAGGTCAAAAACAGCATTATAATGGAGAAAACGCATGTCGGGCACCTCAGTTATCTTGGGGATAGCGTCATCGGGTACGGCTGCAACTTTGGCGCCGGGACAAAGGTTGCGAACCTGCGGCACGATGGAAAAAATATCCGCGTGGCAATGGATGGCGGGTCAACCGACACCGGCAGGCGGAAGCTCGGCGTGATCATGGGTGATGGCGTGCATACCGGGATCAACACGAGCATCAACGTCGGCGTGATGATGGCTGCCGGGAGGAGCACACATCCGGGAGATGTCGTGATGAGATGACGTGGGGGCGATGCTGCGGGCTCGGGCTTGCGGGAGATGCGGGATGCTAATCGTGAGGTTAAGCGGAGGTTGGGGTGAGTCGCGTGGCGGAAGGGTTTCCGAGGAGGTTGCAGGTATTTCCGGCAGACGTCAGGTATCTGCTGAATATAGCATTTAGTCATGGGCACCATTACATAATTTCAGAGCCATATTTCTCGTGCAAAGACCAAACAGAAGTATAAATCACCAGTTCACAAATCAAGGTGGCGTCGTTTATCCTGATAATCGGGTGTATAACCTCTCGATTTCTGCATCGATGGAAGAGCGCTTCGCCAGCATCAGACCCGGTAAAATTTCATCCCGCATCTGCCGGTGTACACTCCTGCGCCGTCTCGATGTCATATTGCTATTCTGTTATAATATACAAACATCCGGCGATAATCCGACAGGTTTATATGGATCAGACTCATTTATATATTGTGATGTTTTTGCAGGGGGTCCCTGTTTCCGGACATCTGAAATCGGTGTTACCATGTCTCTGACGACGATCGATCGATTGAACGCAATTCTTGCGGATATCAGTTCCCGTGTCGAGTGTATACGCGGAATTGTCCTATCATCCGCAGACGGTCTCAAGATCGCGGACCGGTTCCGTGATCATGCTTATGATACCCAGATCGCCCACGCGATCAGCGCGTCGATTGTGGGGCTGGCAAACAGGTCGGTTCATAACCTTGGCTTGCCCCTATTCGATCACGCGACTATCTATACCGGCGAAGGCATCGTTGTCGTGTTCAATCTGAATGATGCTTCGCTGCTGGCACTGCTCGATCCGGATGCCAACGTCGGGCTGGCAATGATCGAACTGCAGCATGTTGCCGAACAGGTCAAAAAGGTTATGAGGTTATAGGAGGATATTAGATAGTATGAAATGGAATGATACCGTCAACATCCCGATTTATCCGAGGGCTGATGATCTGGTGTTGCTGATGAATTCACTCGTTGACGTGATCGGCAAGGGGAGTGAAGGAATCCTGTACAATTTTGGCAAACAACTCGCAGAAAAATATTACAGTCGGATGAATATACCAAAAGACCTCGATCAGGACGCCATCTTCAAGAATATTCTGAGCAGCATGATGTTTTCCGACTGGTTCACAAAGATGGAGATCGAGAAAGATGATGGATTTATAGTGACGCTGAAATCGGTCTTCGAGCTAAGCGCTGATGAGGACAACTGTAATTTTATTCGCGGTTTTCTTGCAGGTTTATCTTCAAGTATCTACCGCACAACATACCTCTGCAAGGAAAAACGCAATCCCGAGGAGATATGCATATTCACGCTGATCGAACGGTAACCTTTTTATGATAGCAACCAAAGAGGCGGTGAGGTTACATGAGACGAAAAAGAAGTTTTGACGATGCGCCCATCGATTTCGATATTTTCGATGCGATGATCGAAGATTTGATCGAACACATTGGAGATATCGGCAATGGCGCCCCGGCAATGTATGGATTTTCCATAACAAAGCGCCCAGGGGAGGATCCTGAGATTCTTGAGTTTGGGTGTTGTCCCGTATCCGATACTCCGGATTATCCAGGACACAAATCGCTGCTTGAGGTCTTTGAGATGGATGATTGCGTGCAGGTGGTTGTAGAGCTGACTGATGTCGAAAAGGAGGATGTATCACTCGATGCGACCGAAAATACGCTCACGATACAGGTGCAGATCGAAGACCGCACATACAAAGAGACCATAGAACTTCCGGCACGTGTTGACCCGACGAGCGCTACCGCAAGCTGCCGCAACGGCATCCTCGAGGTCACCCTCACGCGAGTGGAGGATGTAAAGACCCCGATAAAAATAACATGACCGAACTATGACTGGTGGTGGCTGTGGTGACGTCTGCGTGCTTGTGCCCACGCTCAACGAGGCAGAGACGATCTCTGGCATCGTGAAGAGTTTTGTGTCTGCCGGTTACCGGGTGCTGGTGATCGATGGGCACAGCACTGATGATACCCGCACGCTTGCCAAAGAAGCAGGCGCAGAGGTGATCATTCAGACCGGAACTGGCAAGGGGCAGGCAGTCCAGCAGGCGTTCGCCGCAATTAAGGATGAATATCTGGTGATGATCGATGGGGATGGTACGTATCTGCCAGAGGAGGTCGATACGATGCTTGAACCGGTGCTTGCCGGGCAGGCGGATCACGTCATCGGAGATCGACTCGCCAATTTCTCGCCAGGCGCATTCACAAAACTCAATTTGATTGGAAATAAGATCATTAACCGGATGTTCGACTTCATTTATGGCGGGTCGCTCAAGGACATCCTGTCAGGATATCGCGCTTTTAATAAGAACGCATATAAATGGATCGAACTGGATACAACCGGCTTTGAGGTCGAGACCGAGATCACGGTCGAGTGCGTCAAGAAGGATTTAAGGATCGTGGAGGTTCCGATCACATACCTGCCAAGACGAAAAGGCGCTGAGACGAAGCTAAACCCGGTCATGGACGGGGCAAGGATCGGGATGACCATATTCAAGCTTGC
>DAOVGO010000081.1 GCA_030672345.1 Methanosarcinales archaeon
CTTGCGGTTTTTGTCATGGCAGGTACGGCAACCGTTGTCGAGACGCTGGCTAACAAGATGGACGATAACCTCTTAATTCCCCTCTTTTCAGGGTTCAACGGCTATCTCGTCTTGTTAATACAGTCGTACTTCAATTGAAGATGTCTGCTGGGACCTATCCACCTGGCTTCGATTGCAGATTGTGTCTAATGCTTTATACCAGGCAGAGACGGATACGGATTACCAAAAATGGCTATGGATCACGAAACTCGGAGCATAGCCCCAAGTTTCATCACACAAACATCTCGTGCGGCTCGCGCTCGTCCTCGACCATCATCTTGTCCAGCGCATATCTGAAATCGTCCATCGAGACAACATGCCGCCGCTCTCGTATCGCATTCATGCCGGCTTCGGTTGCGAGGATCTTGAGGTCCGCGCCGGTCGCACCCTCGGTCTCCGCGGCAAGCGCAGAGAGATCGACATCATCTGCAAGCGACATCGCTTTCGTGTGGATCAAAAGAATCTGCATCCTACCGTCCTCGTCCGGCGGCGGGATCTCGATTAACCGGTCAAACCTGCCCGGTCTGAGCAGCGCAGGATCCAGGAGATCGATGCGGTTGGTCGCCGCCATCACCCGCACGTTGCCCCGGTCCCCGAAACCGTCCAGTTCGGTCAGGATCTGGGTCATGGTGCGGTTCACCTCGCCGGACCCGACAGTTCCATCGTGCGTGCGCCTTGCGCCGACAGCGTCGATCTCATCGATGAAGAGGATGGTCGGGGCTTTTTCCCGTGCGAGCTGGAAGACGTCCCGCACGAGGCTTGCACCCTCGCCTATGAACTTGTGCACCAGTTCCGAACCAGACATCTTGATGAACGTGGCGCTGGCGTGGTGCGCCACCGCTTTTGCAAGCAGCGTCTTTCCGGTGCCGGGCTCGCCATAGAGGAGTACGCCACGCGGGGGCTCAACGCCGACCGATTTGAAGAGTTCGGGCGATGTCAGCGGCAGTTCCACAGTCTCCCTCACATCCTGAATCTGCTCTACAAGCCCGCCGATCATCTCGTATTCGATGCCCGGATCATTGATCATCTCCATGACCAGCGCACGCTCGTCCAGCGACATCGGAAGCGTGCGTATGATCTTCAGGTCGTTGTTCACTGCAACGCGCATCCCGACCTCCGGCTTATGCTCGCCGCGTTCGACGAGCCATTCCTGGTTGTTCCCGTGCTGCCTGATCAACGCCTCCCCCTCACTCACCTCAAGAACGCTTGCAAGGAAGAGCGGCGGTTTTGTCGAGTCCTCGATGTGTTTCTTGAGAGCCAGCAACTGTTGCTGAAGATTTTTATTGGCGGTCATCGCTTCGAGCAGCCGCGCCTGAAACTCGCTGTTCTGCATACGGAGCGTCGTGATCTGGTTGTTCAGTGATGCTATCATGCTCACCAGATCGGTGGGGTTGTAATCGATCTGGTCGGCTGTCTTTGGCGATGCTTCCATCGGCACTTTTACATCTGTTGTCTCTACCATACATATTGAAAGAGAGCTTTTTGAAGATAAAGGTTGCAGATACACTTGTTGGAGCGTCATCAACACAAACACATACGTGATCAACATGCATTCAAGCGGAAAGGTATATCTGGTTGGTTCGGGTCCGGGCGATCCCGAACTGTTGACGATCAAGGCAGAACGCCTGATCAGGGAGGCGGATGTGATCGTGTATGATCAGCTTCCGGGACCCGAGATTCTTGCGTCGCTGCCGGAAAACGCCGAACGGATCGATGCTGGCAAATACGCAGGCGATCACACGCTTTCGCAGGGCGAGATCAACCGGCTGCTGGTTGATCGTGCATCACAGGGCAAAACGGTGGTGCGCCTGAAAGGCGGCGACCCGTACCTCTTCGGAAGGGGCGGAGAGGAAGCGATGGAACTACGGGATGCAGGCGTCCCGTTTGAGGTTGTGCCCGGCATCACGTCTGCGATCGCAGCCCCGGCATCAGCAGGCATCCCGATCACACACAGGGACCATGCATCGATGGTGACCGTCATCACAGGGCACGAACAGGAGAAGGGCGCGTCGATGGTTGACTGGGAGTGGCTTGCGCAGTCGAAAGGCACGATCGTGGTCCTGATGGGCATAAGCACGCTTGACCGGTATAT
>DAOVGO010000078.1 GCA_030672345.1 Methanosarcinales archaeon
GGTTACGGTGCACCGTATGATTTCCTGAAGTGTACTGAATTCCACAACCACCTCTGCCCGGGGGTGACGTCAGGTTACATGCTCGCGGACTACTTGCTGGAAGAGTACCCGCTCGGGAAGGGCGAGAAGTACGTGGTGATCTCATGTCCGGTCTGGTGCAAGGACGATGCGTTGCAGATCATGCTGGATACAACCGTCGGGAAGCGTGGCATGTTTGCAAAGAATATGCCAGCACACGACGAGATCGAGAACGCTGCCGGGATATACATCGTCTGGAACAAAACGCTTGGTAGCGGAACCGGTCATGTCCTCTCGTTTGACTTTGATCATGCGCGCAATGTTTCGGATGTGACCGAAAGCGATTTTGAGACATACCCCATGGCGAGCAGGATCAAGATGGACTGGGGGATGATGCCGTACCTGGATCAGCCGGAAACGTTCATATCGACGATACACACGTTTAATGTGACTTCTAATATGCTTAAGCGGCTTGAGCTGGCAGGAGTCGATCCATACATCGAGATCGGGCTTGTAGACGATCCCTGCGCAATCGATATTTCGGATGCGCTGCAGGACGCTATGAGCGCGCTCGGGGTAACGAGAGAGACTCCGGGGCTATGCGTGTTGACCGATGCCGGATACGCGATTGTAGATGGCAACACGACAGAGTGCTGCATAGGAACGATCGAGAGGGTAACCGGATGCTCGATCAGCGATGGAAACCTGTTACCAGTCCACAGATCTATAGATAAGCCGCTCTGGTTCGTAATCTTTGATAACGAGACAAAGGACTGCGTTTATGCCCTGTACAAGGATGGGGCATTCGAATCTGTGAAAGTCAACATCGACGGAGAGAACGCCGCAACCAGCGATGGCTGGAATGCGACGAAGGCAGCGATCGGTTCCGATGCATTCTCAATCGTTACAATCGCAAACGCATGGGGTTACGGCGCACCAAATGACTTCTTGAAGTGCACGGACCTGCACAACCATCTCTGCCCTGGACTGACGTCCGGCTACCTGATCGCAGGATACATCCGTGAGAATTATCCGCTCGGAAAGGGCGAGAGCTACACATGGATCGGATGCCCGAACTGGTGCAAGGAGGATGCTATCCAGGTTCTTCTTGATTTAACCCCAGGAAAGAAGAGCCTGATTGTCAAACAACGCCCCGGAGAACTCTTCGTAAAAGAGAAACCTCTTGCAGGAATTCTCATAATCTGGAACAGCACAGCAAAATCGGGAAGAGGTGTTGCTTTCCACTATGATTGGGGAACAGCGTGCAACCTTTCTGATGTCAATCTCAGCGATTTCAAGCCACCAGGAGGTAAAACAAATCCCCTCTTCCGGACGACCCGGATAAAGGGCAGTTTCGGACTTCTGCCGTACCTTAATCAGCCAGAGATGTTCGTATCGACGGCATCAGATGAGTTCAATGTCACATCCGAACAACGCGACCGGGTGAAGATGGCAGGAGTTGATCCGTACGTCGAACTCGGGCTTGAAGAACCAACCGAGGTGCGTGGAGACTTCAATGGCGACGGAAAGGTCACGTCCGCTGACGCATTGATATTGTTACAGGCAGCGGTTGGGAAGATAACTCTCTAAGAGAGGAGGTAGCTAATATGAAGAAAACAGTATTGATGCTGGCTATGCTGCTCTGCAGCATGGTCTTCTCTGCGAGTGTGCTTGCAGAGAACGATGGAGTCGCTGCAACGAGCAGCGGAAAGACCGTGAAGATGGCAGGAGGCACTCCGGGTGGAGCTGACTGGCGGTATCCGTCCCCATTTATGTTCTACCCGAGGGGTCCTGGTTATTGCAGGATGAGTCTCTTATTTGATACCCTCACATGGAAGGATGCGAACGGAGTTATACCCGCTCTTGCGGATGGCTGGGAGGTCTCTGACGATGGTAAGGAATGGACATTCTATCTTGACAGGAACGCGAGATGGCATGATAACGAATTGTTCACAGCAGATGATGTGGAGTTCACCATCGAGTACATGCAGGATCACGAGGGTGAGTTCACATGGTTCGAGACGATCGGTTACATCGATGATGTGGAGGTCATTGACGACTATACAGTCGTTATAGATCTAAGCGAGCCGATGGCATCGTTCCTGGTGGACCTTGCAGGAAATGTGCCAATGTTACCCGAGCATATATGGAACGATGTGTCAGACCCGCTCACATTCAAAGACGATGACGCAGTCATAGGTACAGGTCCACTGAAACTTGTGGAGTACGACTCGGCTACGAGCTCCTACCAGTACGAGGCTAATTACGACTACTATGATGGAAAACTCCTCGTAGACGAGTTTATATCGATGGATGTTTCCAATACGGCAGCTGCACTGCAAACCGGTACTGTGGATGAGGTATCCTTCTGGGGATCTGAGATAGATGCGGTTCAGAACTTCGAGAATGACCCGGACTTTGAGATAATCACCGGTCCGAGTTTCTGGGTGCTACAGGTGATCTTCAACTGTGAGAAGTATCCAAATGACATCCTTGATTTCAGACAGGCGATCGCATACGGAATCGATAGGGATGAGATCGTTTCGCAGGTCTTGGGTGGTGGCGGTATGCCTGCAAATACCGGTATAATGCACCCTGACTCGATCTGGTACAATCCGGATTGTACGGTTTACGAGTATAACACGGATATGGCTAACGACACACTCGATTCACTGGGCTTCACCGAGAAGGATTCTGATGGGATACGCCAGTACCCAATAGGTGCGAAACGGAGTGGAAAGGTCGAATTCGATCTCTACACGCTCAAAAAATTTGAGAATGAAGCAGAACTGATACAAAGGAATCTTGAGATCATCGGGATACGTATAAATGTGAGAACGAGCGACTGGGGCACTATAGATGATTATCTTAAGGATGGTAACTTTGACACGGTGATAAGCGGTCATGGTGGAATTGCAAATCCCCAGATTATGCGCGTCCCGTCCTGGCCTGCGAGCACGTATCATAATGATGACTACGATTCCACCTTTGTAGCACAGGAGGTGGAGATGGATCTCGATACACGAAAAGAACTTGTCAATCAGCTTCAGGAGATGGTTGCAGACGATCTTCCGGTCTATACACTCTACCACCCGTATATGTGGTGCGTCTACAATCCGGAAGTGCTCGACACATGGTTCTATACAAGAGACGGGATAGGTATAGGAATCCCACTCGAGCTCAATAAACTCGTATTCCTTGCACGGTACGGAGATGCAAACGAGAATGGAAAGATCAACATGCAGGATGTGACCCAGATCGAACGGATGATTCTGGAACTCGATGATGAGACCGAGATGGCTGATGCGAACCAGAATGGCAGGATCAACATGCAGGATGTGACCCAGATAGAACTGACCATTCTCGGAAGGGCACCGATTCGCATCGGATAGAAGACAAGGGCAATCGTTGCTGCGTAATGCAGCAACACCTATTTTTTCACACCAATGCACCAGATAAATAAACTCGCCTATTATTTAGTTATATTATTTATAATATTATCTATAAATTTTTCCCTGCCAAGGGTGATGCCGGGAGACCCGCTCTCGTATCTGACCGATCCAGGCGCAGATATACCACCCGCCAGGATGACAGAGGAGAAAATGGAGCGTTTACTTGCATACTATGGACTTGATAAACCGCTTTCGGAGCAATACATCAATTATATGGTCGGAATAATTCGAGGAGATCTCGGATGGTCGATATACTACAGTGCCCCGGTTCTGGAGGTGATATCTGGCAGATTGAAATGGACACTCCTACTCGTTGGGACATCAACAGCAATCCACGTAACACTGGGAATTCTCATTGGCGCAACATCCGCATGGGCGCGGGGCAGGAAGAAAGACATGGGACTTCTCATATCCATTCTCTCGATCAGTTCATTCCCGTCCTTCTTTCTCGGGATACTACTGACGATATTATTCGTAATAAAGCTGGACATCTTCCCGCTATGTGGTGCACAGACAGCGTTTGCCACCTATTCAAGTCCGTTTGAGGAGATCTTCGATATCCTGCACCACTTGATCCTTCCTGTCGCAACCCTTGTAATCTCCCATATAGGCGGAACGTACCTTCTGATGAGAAATTCGATGCTCGGCGTACTTGGAGAGGATTACATCATGACCGCACGGGCAAAGGGCTTGAGCGAGCGGTATATCCTGCACAGACACGCGCTCGCAAATGCGCTGCTCCCAATCGTCACGATGACAGCGATGACTGTAGGATTCATGGTCACGGGAACGATATTTGTCGAGACGGTATTCGCATACCCCGGCATCGGAAACTTACTGTACAATGCGGTTTTATACCGAGATTATCCGCTCCTGCAGGGGCTATTTCTATTCATATCAATTACCATCGTCGGTGCGAACTTCATCGCGGATATGATTTACATACGACTGGATCCAAGGGTGAAACACGAATGATCGAAGGAAGAAAGATACTCGGATCGATCGGACTTGTGATATTGGCGGTCTTTGCGATCGTCGCAGTTCTTGCACCGCATATCGCACCGTACGATCCGCATCAGATGTACGGACGGATGGAGCATCCAAGTTCGAGGCATCTCCTGGGGACAGACAACATAGGTAATGATATCCTGAGTGAGCTCATCTATGGGACAAGAGTCTCTCTCTTCATCGCATTCGTCGTCTCCACGATATCGATGCTCGTGGGGACCTCGCTGGGGCTTATTGCCGGATATTTCGATAAACTCGGATTTCTGATCATGCGGGTTGTGGACGTGTTCCTGACAATCCCAAGACTTCCTCTGATCATCGTCATCGCATCATTCATACGCCCGAGCGTCTGGAATCTGATAGCTATATTCCTGATATTCGGATGGCTGATGACCGCAAGAATCATCAGATCAGAGGTGCTAACGCTCAGGCGCAGGTATTATGTTGATGCAACGAAGATGATTGGGGGCAGTGATCTTTACATCCTGTGGCGGCATATCCTTCCAAATGTGGTTCCGCTGGTCGTCGTCCAGTTCATCATGGAGACGATCCATGTGATACTCGCAGAATCAGGACTCAGTTTTCTGGGGCTTGGAGATCCGACAGCAATGAGCTGGGGTATGGTGCTCCATGATGCATTCGTCTGCCCGGTCATCTATGGATCGGATATCTGGATGTGGTGGATGCTTCCGCCCGGACTTTGCATCGTTTTTACGGTACTTGGACTCACGTTCGTCGGATACGCTCTTGAGGAGACGCTGAATCCGAAACTGAAAAGCTCTGTTATCGGGATGGAACTATGACTTTACTGAGAATCTCTGACCTGAAGACCCACTTCCCGACCCCGGACGGCATCGTGAGAGCAGTGGACAGAATCGATCTCTCGATACGTGAGAGGGAGACGCTTGGCTTGATCGGCGAAACGGGCTGTGGGAAGACGGTACTTGGTCTCACGCTCATGCGTCTTCTGCAGTCGTCCACAACGGTAGAGGGAACGATCATCTACAAGGGAACGAATCTTCTCAAGATCAGTGAGGCAGAGATGAGAAGGATCAGAGGAGAAGAGATCGCAATGATCCTCCAGAACCCGACAACCTCCCTGAATCCGGTCATGCGTGTGGGGGAGCAGATTGCAGAGGCGATCCGACTCCATCAGGGGCTGAACAAGAAGGATGCAAAAGAGAAGGCGATCGAGATGCTCGATGCAGTCAGGATCCCGTCACCATCCAGACGGGTAAACGAGTATCCTCACGAGTTTAGCGGGGGAATGAAACAGCGCGTGATGATTGCGATCGGACTTGCATGTAATCCTTCACTCATCATAGCAGACGAACCCACAAAAGGGCTCGATGTCACGATAAAGTCACAGATCATAAGACTCCTGAAAGAGGTGACAGAAGAGAAGGCGATGCTCCTCATAACCCATGACCTTGGCGTTGCAAGAGCGCTCTGCGATCGGATTGCGCTTATGTATGCAGGAGAACTGGTGGAATATGCGACCACAGGTGAGAT
>DAOVGO010000124.1 GCA_030672345.1 Methanosarcinales archaeon
TGATGATGCGCAACTGACCGTTGACATCCAGAATATCGGTGAGGGGAAGGCAGAGGCAGTAAAGGCGAAGTTGATCCTTCCGGATGGTTTTGAGCCATCAGAGAGTTACTCGGACGTATCGAACATCGGAACGATAGAGTCACTGGGGAGCGGAACTGCGACCTTCTACATCGATATCGATGAATACACACTGCCAGGGGAACATCTGGCTAAGCTGGAACTCAGTTATCTGCAGGAGGAAGCTCATAAGAATGTTTACAGAAACGAGACTCTAAATCTGCTGATACCAGTGAAATCGACGCCGTTATTTGATGTGGTGTCCAGCAAGACCACGCCATCAGAGCTCTCAACCGGCTCTGAGAACGTCGAGCTGAAGATAGCGATTGAGAATATCGGGAGCAAGAAGGGAGAGAGTGTGAGAGTAAAGGTAAAAGAGAAGACCGAGCAGCCGTTTAACTTTGAAGAGGGGGCATCGTATGATTACATCGGCGATCTGGATGCGGGTGATATTGGTGAGGCGGTATTAAAATTTGACATCGACGAAAAAGACGCCTCTGTGAAGACGTACATACTGGACATCGAGATAAGATGCGTGGAAGACGAAAATGTGCGTCTCTTCGAGGAGAGCGTCCCGGTAACGATCTCCACAGAGAAAGAAAGCACTCCACTGCCGATTCTGTATGTGGGAATCGTAATTGTGGCACTCTTCGTGATTGTGATGTACGTGATTCTCCCGCGTATCCGGAAACGGAGCGAGAAGACGGCTAAGCCAAGAGAAGCTCCGAAAAGGAGAGATGAAGATGAGGGCGGGGACTATCTGGAAGGTTTGAAGAAGAAAAAGGAGCTATGAAGTTTGAAGTCAGTATCGAGAAAGAAAAAGTCGATAGAACCCTTAAAGACCTCGAAGAAGATGTAGTTTTTCAGAATATCAAGCGTCAGGCTGCGAAGATAAAGAGTGAAAAGCTGGGGTTTGCACGTGGGGAGACCGGACTAAAGAGGTATCTTGGCTGGTTTGACATAATGGCGATAACCGTCTGTGCCGTTGTCGGGATGGGCATATTTATCAAGACCTTCTCGGTTCAGACCACGGTCCCTGGTATCGGGAGCGCGGTCCCGCTCGCTTTTCTGGTTGGCGCAGTACCTGCGATCGCAACAGCCTTATGTTATGCGTCTCTTGCATCCGCACTCCCAAGAGCTGGAGGAGAATATATATTTATTTCTCGTGGACTGAATTCTTTTTTTGGATTCTGGACTACATGGATGAAATGGTTAACCTGTACTATAGCAATGGGAGTAATTGCTTATGTATCCACTGGTCTGATAATTAATATGTTTTATGTAATTGGAACCAGCCAATCGATAATAAACAGTATGAGATCACCAGTAGGTTATGTAGCCATCACTTTGGTGGTGCTCAGTATATGTTACTGGATTAATATCAAGAGTTACAAGTATTATCAATGGGCTATCAGAATATTCTTTTTCATAATCCTTTTTGGAAGCCTTTCAATGATTCTTGTTCATCTTACATATAGTCCGGATATGTTCATACAGGGTGCGACCCAGAAGTATGGAGCCGAGACTGTGAGTTCGGCTCTGGATGCTGGCAATAAGATTGCAGATGAACATCCTTTTGATTTATTCAACCTGAATACTTTTTTAGATAGTTTAAAGATATTGTTAAGTGCAGCATCGGTTTTGTTTTTTGCATACCTTGGTTTTGGACATGCAGTTACCGCATCCGGAGAAACTAAAGAGCCAAGAAAAAATATTCCAAGGGGCATAATTTCTGCAATTGTTTTTATTACTATATTATATCTTTTAGTTTCAGTTAGCTTTTATGGATTTATACCCTGGAAATATATTGCAGGTTATAGTACTCTGTATCCGGATGCACAACCTTCTGATTTCATAAATGTCAGTCCATACACCATCGAAATAATTTTAACCTCTTTTATAATAATGATCGCACTGGTAAGTGTTATACTTCCTGTGATGATGTCGATTTCAAGAATATTCTTTGCATGGTCGTTTGATGGACTGATGCCTAAAAAATTTAGTAAAGTTAATAAAAATGGGATGCCGGTTAGTGCACTCACTGTGACCTATTTAATTGCAGTTCTGGCAGTGATCGAATCTCAAGTCACCGGAATATTCAAGGTACTGGAATTCAGCACCATTGCAATGCTATTTACTTATATGTTCGTTAATATTACTATGTTTTTACTTCCAATACACAAACCATTATATTATAATATGGCTAAGTTTAAACTTGGAAAATTTAATTCGCTTGTTTCAGGAATTGGAGTACTGACAGCTTTTTTACTGGTTGGAATACTCATTGGAACTTCTTTCGATTCTTTTATTGTTTTCTGCGTCTTCATGGTGATCGGTGGACTGATTTACCAGTATAATTATAAGAAAAGAGTTGAATCCGGCATCGATATGGAAACGACCTTCAAGATACTGCCGCCGGAATGAGGGAGGGGGGGGCGTTCCTCTCTTAATTCCTCATTATATTCTCCGATATCTCTCTGATAGCATCAGAGAAACTATGACCCGGATGTTTTAATATGAACACCTCCCTACTCCCGGTTTCAACCAGATCTTCGGAGAGAGGTATCACACCGATCACCTCGCACCCATAAGCCTCCTCTATGCGGGCTCTCACCTCCACCGGATCATAACTACCCGGAATCTTGTTTATCAAAAGCGAGGTGCAGGTTATGCCGATTCTCCGGGCTACTTCGAGGGATATACTGGTGCCCTGATAATCCTGATTATCAGGTCTGAGTACAATGATAAAAACATCTGAGATTGCTGCAGAGATGAGAGTCTCTTCGTTCAATCCTGGATGGGTATCGATAAATAAATAATCCATATCAAAAATATCCATCACTTTTTTAAGTCCAGCATTCAATAACTCTGCATCATAACCCTCTCTGAGAATCCTTGCGATCTCACCCAGTTTCATACTGGATGGAATAAAATATAATTCTCCATTTTTTATTCCAACATTATCCGTGACATCGTACGCTATATCCTTAACCGCACACCTGCCCCAGAGGTAGTCGTTTAAGGATTCGTGGATGCTGGACTCATCAAATCCAAATATAACATGGATTCCGGGAGACTGGATATCCGTATCGATGACTCCGACGCGGTTTCCCTTCGAGGCTATGTAAGTAGCCATGTTTGCAGTGATATTTGACTTCCCGGTCCCGCCTCGAAACGAGTGAATCGATACGATCTTTCCGGACATGGCATTGTCTTCGGCTGCATGACGGTTAAGGGTTTTTGCGCGATCACTTCGCATCCAGCCGAAACAGCGCGGCAGTCGTTGCAAGGAAATCGATATCATCCTCTGCTGCCGCATCACGCAGCGTCTTGGTCGGTTCTGCCAGCACTTTGTTGGTGATCGCGTGCGTGAGGTCGTCGAGCACGCTGCGCTCAAAATCTCCGAGCGTATGCTTTGCAGAGAGCCGGTTGATCGCACGTTCCCGTTCGCGGATCCTCAGGTCTTCTACCTGGCTGTACAGCGATGATATGACTTTATCTGCCTGCTGCCGCTTGTACTGTATAGTTAGTAGATCGTATTCATCTTCTATGATCTTTTCGACCTTTTCGATCTCCTGCATCCGCTTGTGCAGATTGCTATCGCTGATCGCCTTGAGCCCATCGATGTTATACAATTTCACACCCGGTAAATCGGCTACCGAGTCCTCGATGTCCCTCGGGTTGGCTATGTCGATCATCAACAGATCATGGCACCTGCCATCGTGACCGTTACGATCTTCCATGATCGGGCGCATGATCTCCGCAGTCAGCACCGGATGGGGCGCAGAGGTTGCGCTGATCACCACGTCAGAAGATGCGATGTACTTGTTCTTTTCATCATACGGAACCGCAATTCCGTTCAGTTCTCTTGCGAGCGCCTCCCCCCGGTCAAAAGTGCGGTTTGCGACATACACCGCCGAAACATCCTTGTGTGCGAGCGCATGTGCGACAAGCGACCCCATCGCGCCAGCCCCGATGACCACGACCGTCTTTTCATGCAGCGTGCCAAGTTCCGCCTCGGCGAGATCAACTGCCGCAGATCCGATGGAGACCGAGCCCTTGTTGATCCGTGTCTCTGCCCGTACCCGTTTGCCGACATGGATCACCTTCTCATAAGCGGTGTCAAGCACCTTTCCTGTGACCCCTGCCTCTCTTGCGATATGGTACAGTTCCTTGACCTGACCAAGTATCTGGTCCTCGCCAACGATCATCGATTCGAGCCCACATGCAACCCTCATAAGATGTATCAACGATTCTTCATGGTCATTGAACTCAATAATCCGGTCAGGCACGCCCATCTTCTTCACATACTCAAAGAGAACCTTGCTCCCCTTTGGCGAGACCACATACACCTCCACGCGGTTGCAGGTCATCAGCACCACACACTCCTGCACCAGTTCATGCGAGTGCAGCACATGCAGCAGAGCCTCAACCGTGCCGTGCCATGCACTCTCAATGTCTTCAATGCTTGCTTTTGCGTGTGTAATGATCATGCTGGATATTTCGGTCATCAAAACCACCTTTGCGAGTTACATTTGTGAGTTACTTTGTCAGTCACCGTTGTCTGTAATTAATCTTTCATCAACCGGTCCAGGATCAACCTTCCATGCACATCGATCTCGCCGTTCTTGATCCGTGT
>DAOVGO010000172.1 GCA_030672345.1 Methanosarcinales archaeon
CAGAGGTGAACACGCTCAACCAGCTCAAAACCAGGGCGATAAACTCAACCTACCACCAGTTTGTCTCATGCCATCATCAGCAGGCGTACATGGCATCGCTCGGAACGGAGGCTCTGCCAACGCTCACGGTGACGGGCGCTGGCGGTTACATGATGTACCTGAAGAACACATCAACCAACTATATTGCTGTAATGGCAAGGATCGCGATAACGACAAGCACACTGATGGAAATTACTATTATGAGTAACCCGGACATCGGCGTTCTCGGCAACGAGACCTCGATCACACCTGTTAACAAGAACTTTGCGTCAGGGAAGGTTGCTGCTGTGGAGGTCTACGGATGGGATGAGGTCGGTAACGGGATCACGGGGATCACAGGAGGCGAATGCGCCGGGACATACCAGATCAACGGTCTTGAGCGAGTACTGTTCGATGAGTCACTCTGCCTTGGAATGAATGACATCATCGCAATCAAGGCAAAGAATGCTGGCGAACTTACGTTGGTGATGCACGGATACTACATCGTACCCGATAGATGACACTGAAAGCGATTCTGGTAGACAGTGCAACAGGCAAAGCAGTAGAGATAATTAAGGATATCTTCGGACACCTGCATCTCGCGGTGGCTGACTGGTACCCGACCAAGACAAGGTTCAAATCAGTTACAAGGGCTGCTGCAGGCACATCAACGATAACCGAACCTGTAAAGAATGGAGCGATACTGCTGACAGACATGATCGTATCGACCGACAGGGTAGCCAACTCACGGCTAACGATCTTCTTTGATGATGGGGTTCGCACCATACCAATATTCGATGGATACGCCAACGATGCACCGATCAACATTGCACTCGGGTTTCATGGTGGCTGGACCGGGTGGAAGGACGCGGCTATAAAGATGACAACCGTGGCAGCAATCAAAGCAACGGTCGCAGTTGGCTACATCAAGATACCAGAAGGAATCGAATACGAGGAGTGGGACGCTCTGAGGTGAGATCATGGAGCTGCACGATGTCTCTGATGTGGTCAGGATCGGCGTCTCGATCACATACAACCGAGAACCGGTCACTGGAGAATCCCCAAAGACGATCATTCAGCGCAGGTCCGACCTGCTCTTCTTTGATGGATCATCCTTCGGTGCGGTACGAAACGAGCTTCGGATGACAGAGGCAGACAGCAGCAACCTTCCGGGCTATTATTTTTACGATTTTGACCAGAGCATCGATGGCAGCGAAAGGGAGTATCTGGTCAGGCTTACGAACACCGGCACATACAAGTTCATGGCAGATGAGTGGCACCGGTTCGTGAAGGCGAGGTCAACCGCTGAAAAGCTGAAGCAGCACGATCAGACGGTTATCGGACTGTTGGTGGACTGCTGACGATGGGAGGTCGTTACATTATGAGCCAGATGATCACATTGTACAGGGGCGTTCCACACAACTGGAAAGAATGGCAACGCCCTGAAAATGACATCGATGTTCAATGGACAATCTATAAAAGTGATGCGGTTATGTATGCAGGTGTAACAGATGTTGATATTGAAGCTGGGATGGTTGGCTATGTCCTGACTGCATCCGTACCGAAATCGTGGATAGTCCGCGGAGAACAGGAGTGGTGGTATCAACTTTCACATGCCCCCCGTATCAACAGATTAAGAACACCAAACATACCGCCGTCTATTTTCTCTGAAAACAATGGTTACTTCGCGACACCTGCACTGGATTTCTGGATAGAACATGATTTGAATAAAGAATCCCCTGGATTACAACTTGATTATAAGACGCTAAAGTGGTATGCCGTACCAACAGTAAAGGACATCCGAGATGAGATAGAAGCGAAGATTCAGAGACCGCAAACCATATAATGATGCTTGTGAATCTATTCACTAACCATGCCATTCGGAACCCCACTACCAGAGGAGGCGGTTGAGCAGATGGGGGTCGAGCCAATTATGAGATCTAACTGGGTTACCCGGACGTTCGAGAAAGACCACCTGAACGTGCAGGACTACTGCATGACCTGCGGACACTTTGTCTCGAACCTGCACAGCTGCCCGTCGGACCACATCATCGTCAGAAGGAGAAATAGGGTGCGGAGCGGCGAACCGGACTGATGCGCCACTGCACGATTCCTGCTTGAAAGGTAAGTTGATCATATTTCACGCCCACCCGGGATCATAGAAGATCTGCCAGTAGTTTTTCTGCAGTGACTGATGCCGTCTTTCTTCAAGGAGTGTGAGCTTCATGTACTCGATTCCTGTAAACCCGTCGAGCAGTGCGTCGAATTCGGTGATGCTGTCTACGGTTCGCGGAACGATCATCTGGAGACGGCTTTCTCCGATGTAGTGAACGGTCTTGAGTCTCCTTGGCACCCGGACCTTCCAGTAGTGGGTTGCAATTATGCGCTCACCTGCATCGAGCTTCAGCTTCATCCGTGCCCAGAGCTGGTCAGGATTCCCGTTGTCCGGTCTCCAGGTGGTCACCTTTGAGCCGTTCAGCAGCTCGTCGAGCAGCGTGCTGTGTGAGAGCATCACCATGAAACTACCCTTTCATATTTGGCTTTATACGTTTGAGAATTGTATCCCTAAGTGCGTCACAATTCTCTTTTGAAGCTTTAAGGTCGGCAATCGCCTTATTATCCAATCGAAATATCAAATGAAGTCTTGATTTGTCTGTAGCCACTTTAAAATCATAATCCCGTTTTTTGATTCTGAAGTGTGCCACCCTGCCCTTTATCGGGACAATCACAAATTCATCCCTTCCTGCAGCAAATCCCTTTGCCTCCATGACATATCTGCCAGAGAAAAACCACAGATCTTCATACTCTCTTTTCCCATCCGAGTCAATGTAATCCGTGACAAAGATACCCGCAATCTCGTCAGGACACATCTCTACATAGAATCTATGAATCGATTCGATTCGGTCGAGAAGTATCCCTGATTTGATGCCGATTGACTCAAGATAGTCTATGAACTCCGGTTTCATACCTGTTCCTCCTATTGTCGATAGCTGACCTGCTATCAGCCCTTTGCTTGCAACTGAGGGGATGGTATTCCGGATGGGCGCCCCAATGGTTTTGCAGGCAAAAGCTTGCTGGCAGGTCAGTTGTCGCCTGGCTTCTGGACCATTACTTTCGGGGGTGGTATCGGTATCGCCATGACCTTTGCATCCTTAAGGATCGTCTTCATAAGCAGTTCTATCTGCATGAGCGAGCTTGCGAGTGTAAGTACGCAGATCGCTTCTTCCACCGCGAATCCTTCACCTTTCAGGTATTCGATGAATGTGCTTGCTGCATCAGTCATATCGTCGGTGCTTTTTGGTTCTTTCTTTTCTGTCTTCTTCTCTTCTGTCATCGTAGCCTCTCAGGTTAGCGGTGTCTGCATCATGGTGTGTTGCTCGGCTGCGATCTTTCCTGCGATGCGCTCAAGCATTATTGCGTTGTCAGGATCCTCGCACTCCTTTGCTGTCATTGCGACGGCGTTTGCAAGAGACCATTTCGTGCGATCTCCGAGCTGCAAAAAGTAGTTCAGCGTGTTTGTCTTTTGTTGTTCCGATAGTCTGTAGTCAGAAGATACCTGATCGACGGTCTCGATGGGTTTTTCTGTGATGGTTTCGGCGTTTTTCCTGATCATCGTGATCCATCTGTTCAGCGGTTTCGGGTCAAATGCGGTGTCGATCAGGTCAGAGACCAACTGCCATCGCGGTCCGTCCACTGTTTCATTGCTCTTGACAATCCCGGGATCGATCTTTTTTCCTTTGTGGGTCCGGTGTCTCGGTTGCTCTCCGATCATGCCGTTCCCGTACTTCTCCATGGCTATGTACATGTCAGCCCTGAACGCGCCTGCTCCGACTTCGCTGTTCTGCAGCACGATGCCCGGCACAACATCCTCGTTCTCAAGGATCTCAAACGTGTTGCACGGCTGAAGCATCTTGATGTACATTTTCGTGTCGGTCAGTTCGCAGCTGCTGACCTCAACGCCGTGGTGGTGCATCTTCTTGATGGTGTCAAGAGCGCACATCAGGATGTCGTAGTTGTCCATGATCAGGTATCTGTCTGACAGGACCGCGATGATCCTGTCGTCAAGGATCCTGAACATGCATGGCTTGTCGATCCACTTGTTGATATTCATGCAGAGAAGATCCGGGTTACCGGTCCTGAGCCGGTCATAATAACGTTTTGGTATATCGAGTAGCTGTGATACCTGCTCATGGGCATGCTCGGTGAGACCGTAAGACCCGAGGTCCGCGATCCGGATCATCGTATACCTGCCGCGTGTCACTGCTGACCAATGCTCAGAAACGACATCAAGACGACTCTTTTGACATTGTTTGAGTTTATCTATAAGCTCGCTTAACATATACGCCATCTACCTATGTCACCGCCTTGTTACATCGCAAATGTAACTTATCACGCGTATAACTAATACCTAATAAATGTTTTGTTACCGATCTGTCATCAAAAAACGATGGTGGTGTCTGCCTTCATATTTTTCTGACATCTTTATTCATGATCTACTGTTTTTTACGTCATCGGATCACATATTTTAGTGGTATATTGTTTTGGTAACATTTATTAATGTGTGCTTGTTATTTACGATCGCAGCTCGCACTGCTCCCCCGGGGTATTTCCCCGGGGGTGTCACCGCTCGTGGCAGCACTGCGGACTGCGCGGCGGTGAGCATGAGAACTACAGGTGTACGCGGTGACTATGCAGACAGATCTCGATCAATTTCCGGATAGCTTAAGCACTGAGGCAAGCTCGAACATGCGGGCGAGGGCGCAGAGGGTCAGGTGGTTGCTTGGATTCGTCCACGCCCACGGACTCGAATGGGAACGGAAGCTGCTTGTCGCAAGGTTTGCGACAGAATATAATATCTCAAGATCGACCGTATACGAGTATCTCAATCAGCTGATCGACGGGGAGTACCTATTCAGCATGAACGGTCGTGTTTTGTGTCTTGCTGATTATGAGGGGCTGCTAAAGGAGAATATTAAGATTCGCTCACCGCTGACAGCCCACAACCCTGACGGATCAAGGAATGATTCATAAAAAGGCATTGAGTGATCTGTCGTGATAGAAACGGTCAGTGAATAGAAAGCCTTAAATATATTCCATTCCGAGAGAGACACATAACAATACATAGATAAAGAAATAAGGCTTTCTTTATTTATCCTTATTGTTATCTCTCCCGGAATGGAATATATAAAATGCACATCATAGAAGCCAGACGGATCGCATCAAGCATCTGCAAGCATCTCGCCCCATACTGTGAGCGGATCGAGGTAGCCGGAGGCATCCGTCGTGGCAATGTCCGGGATATGAAGACCATCGATCTCATCGCGATCTCGAAGGTGGACATGCAGCCCGATGTCTTCATGCAGCTGCAGCCGGCAGGCAGGAACCGGCTCTTCAGGCACATCAGGAATACGTATGACGTGACCTCAGGGGGGAAAGATGGTCAGAAGCAGTGTACGTTTCATGTGTGTGAGAACATCACTGTGACGGTCTCACTGGCAACACCAGAGACATGGGGATACATCCTTGCACTCAGGACCGGACCGGCTGGTCTCTCAAGAGCACTGGTCATCAAGCTGAAGCGAGCCGGCTACGAGCCGGAAGGTGGCAGGCTGCTCCGGGACCGGAAGATGGTGCCGGTGCCGGTTGAGCGAGCGGTCTTCGCGATGGCGGGGGTCAGGTACGTGAAGCCGGCGATGCGGTGAAGTTTTGTAAAGGATTTTCCTCTTCCGCAAAATCACTGAAACGCGGGTACTCACTCATGGTTTCACACGAACTCGAGGCGCGAGCCGATATTCGCACCGACATCCGCCGCAACGTTACTCGAATGGATAGACGCGACCCCCGCCGTGCCGCCAGACGTCCAATGGCCACTGGATAACAGGATTGGATGGTCGTAAGCTATACATCCGCTCCTCTCACAAGCTACTCAACACACTCATACAAGCAGCAGGAGCCGTTGTCTTTAAGATGTGGATGGTTAAGTGCTGGGAGTATG
>DAOVGO010000031.1 GCA_030672345.1 Methanosarcinales archaeon
TGAAACTTTATTCTTGCCGCTCACTAAATATAATGATATACATACGTATCAAGTGCACTCAACTTTTTGGTGATCTGATATATTAGTGTCGATGTGTTGAGTCAATCCATCGTGAAAGGTTAATGTGACAAAGTAGAATTAGGACACTACCAAAATTCTCCGACCATCAGGTCTTCTCTCCATTACTGAACAACCAGGAGACCCCGACTTCTTACCTCTGCCGGTTGTCCGTTCGTTGGCTGAACAACAGGGGTTTGAATTCGTTGAGAGCTACGGCAAGAAAAAGAATTACACTGCGAACTTCATGAAGCCAGTTCAGATAGGTAGGAGTAAACTGTAAAGAGGGATAAATATGACTAAAATTCTTTTTGGCGGCGTTCGGAACGCTGCTGTTGCTTCGCAACATTGCCTCGCTTTCGGCTCGGTCATATAACAGCGGATAAAAGGGAAATCAAAGATTTCCTTAAATTGCCTTCGGCAACTTCTTTTATCCGCGAAACGTTATATGCCATTGCCCCGCCCCCTGTGGTAAGGAAATATATGGAAAACAACCGGCAATCCGTGCCGGTTGAAATTATTTATAAATAAATATGTAATTCTCTACTTATATAGAATTTCATATAAGTGGATATATGCCCCATACTATGGAATAATACTTGTTTTAGTGTAGCTACTCACCATCCCACCACAAAATTTATTATTAATGAGATTATATTTTCAATCACAATCGTTGCAAATAAAATATTTCATTTGATTGATTGAGAACGCGATGTGCATACCCAAACCCGCGATGAGATTCGTGCCGCTTACCAGCAAGGAGAAGAGACCACCCTTCGGCTATTTGATCACCTTATTCAGGAATTGCCGAGCCCCCTCCACTGATGGACTCAAGAAGCCGTACCAAGAGCTCGAGGAAACCGGGCAACAACAAGAGTGGCGGACAGGAGGGACATGTTGGTTACACTCTAAAACCGGTGGAAGAACCAGATCACATAGAGCTGCACGAGGTCGAGCGATGCGGCAGGTAGCGGCGCAATTCACAAAGATGTCGAAGCAGACGATCATCAAAGACGGCAGGTCTTTGACATTCCGCCAATGCAGATCGAGGTGACCGAACATCAGGGCACCCGCCTTCGGTCACAACTTCGTGAGCGTCAGACGTCGGAAACAATTGACCAAACCCTGCGCCACCCTCGGGCGGGCACGCATCCGTCTACAAAATCAGAAGATCACACACCCCTTTGTCCCGTCCACCTCAACAGGATCACCGTCATGGAATACCGCAAACGGATCCTGTTCCAGCCGGTCCACGAGCGGGATATCGGATATGATCGCCCCGACAGCGACGATCGTCTCGGATGCGAGGTTGATCATGGCGCACGGGGCTGCATTGTTCTTTTTTAGGCTGTAGATCACATACGAGCCGACAGTGGAGCCTTTGCCATGGGGAAAGATGAAAACACGGTCTGCGATCGAGACGCCCCTCTTCGGATGGTCTTTTTCCATGATGATCCCGGTTTTAGGATCGATTCCGCCGAGGAACGATATCGGCGTCTCAGAGATGAGCACCCTGCCAGAAGCAACCCCTTTCGAGACTGCGTGACCCGCAATCATCATAGATACTCCTCGATCAATCGCTTTGCCCACATCAGTTTCTTCCTCTTGATCTCACCGACATCGGGATCGTCGTAATCGAACCCGAAGAGCGCAATACTCCTTGCATGGAACGCTTTTGCCAGAAAGACGCACCGATCCCCGTCTGAGAACCCGCCGAAGTT
This sequence comes from Methanosarcinales archaeon, assembly GCA_030672345.1. Taxonomy (GTDB): domain Archaea; phylum Halobacteriota; class Methanosarcinia; order Methanosarcinales; family Methanogasteraceae; genus Methanogaster_D. The sequence goes on from DAOVGO010000031.1 coordinate 1,779, forward strand.
GTGAATGTTGTCAAACGGCTTTGACTGGGTCGTGCCGAGCACCCGTGCCCGCTCAAGCCGCGGCACAACCGACCGGACCGCGGGGATATTGTCGCCATGCGCATGTACCACCACGAACGACCCTTTCTTGCTCGCAGAGATGATGTCATCGATTATTCCGTCCAGATCGGTCACGATCACGTCCGGAACCATCCTGTTCTTCAAGAGAACGGTCGTTGCGCCATCTGCTGCGATGATCGCCCGGTTCTGCCTGATCTGCTCGACCGGCTTGAGCGACTCGGTCGATTCGATCGACCCGATATCCGCACCGAGCGATGGCGCATTCCCGCATACTGAAACGTCCCTTCCGGATATGATATCCTCGAGGTCCTGCAATCTGCCGGCGTGGTCGCCAAGCAGGTCTGAGAGAATGCGGGCGCTCTTTTCATCCTCTGACCGATCAAAGCCGAAATCTGCAAGGATTTCCGTGTAGAGCGGCTCCCATTCGTCAAATTCCATGTCCAAATCATCGGTTGGGGGATGGTTAAGTTTTTCTATCTGGCAGAACCGGTCTATTATCATGGTCTTCAGGAAACGTACCCGCGCAGGTCTTGCAAAAGAGATGTTTCTCGGACGTATCAACCCGATCGAAAGAAGAGAAGAGCTCGCAATCGAAGACGCTGTGGGCAGAATCCTTGCAGAGGATATCGTATCGGAGGTCGATGTTCCGGATCACAGACGCTCGGCGATGGATGGGTATGCGGTTTTTGCGGACGATACCACTGGTGCATCAGAGGCGAGTCCGGCACTTCTCGTAGAGGGCGTCGATTGCATGCGGGTGCACACAGGATCGCCCGTGCCTGACCAGATGGATGCGGTGGTGATGATCGAGGACACCCTGTCGGCAGGGGATGGAGGGGTGGTCGAGGTCCGTTCTGCAGTGCACCCGAACAAAAACGTCAGCCTGATCGGTGAGGACGTCTCCCGGGGCGAGACTGTGTTTTTGGCAGGGCATCAGATCAGGGGCTGTGATGTCGCAATGCTTGCAATGCTTGGCATCGCTGATGTCCGGGTATTTGCACGCCCCCGGGTTGCGATCATCCCGACTGGGTCGGAACTTGTCCAGCGAGGCGGCAAGATCGGGGATGGTAAGATTCGGGAGACGAACGGGCTGATGGTCAGTCTGTACGTCGAACAATGGGGCGGAATCCCTGACCACAGAGGGATCGTCATCGATGATCCTGATCTGATTGAGAAGGAGATTCTTGCATCTCTGGATGCAGGGTCTGATGCGATCATCCTCTGCGGCGGCACGTCGGTCGGAGCAAGGGATTATGTGCCGGGCGCAATCGCTTCAGTCGGAGAGCTGCTCGTGCATGGCGTTGCTTTGAGCCCGGGAAAGCCAGCTGCGCTTGGTATAATCGACTGTGCACACAGCGTGCCCGTGCTCTCGCTGCCGGGCTACCCTGTCGCGTGTCTGATCGCATCAATCGAGTTCGGACGCCCGGCGATCCTGAAACTGGGGCGCGTGCCCGCAAAGCCGGACCTGATACTCCGTGCACGCCTCGGCTCAAAGATCGCCTCAAGGATCGGGTATGTCACATACACACGGGTTTTGGTGGACGGCGGCGTGGCTCATCCGGTCATGACGTCAGGCGCGGGCATTCTCAGTTCGGTCACGCGATCAGACGGCTTCGTCATCATCAAAGAGGAACTGGAAGGGCTCGATTGCGGCGATGAGGTCGATGTGGTCTGGATCGAGTGAAACTCGCCAGAGGTCCTCGGGATTTTGATCCCGCATACGCCCCACCGGCATACCAAAAACCGCCGGAGATCGGGGGTGGGGGCAAACATCAGGAAATACCCTCGATATGCCGCCTCACAACACCCTCGATCTCGCTGATGCTCTCAAGAACCGTGATCTCCCGCATCTGTTTCAGCGATCTCGCGTTCTCGATGTCCACATCCCGCACAACATAATCGGTGGATGAGAGTCTCGGGCTTTCTGATATGCCGAGCAGATTTATGGTTCTCATAAAAGCCACCTCTTCTGTCCTTTCGTGAAGTCTTATATGTGCCTTTATATGTACTCGCCCATATTTCACCTCTAACAGCCTGACAGCCTGACAGCCCCTGCACAACCACAGATTTAAGTATACGTTCTAATAAAATGTAATCACAGATCAACCATGAAAACGATATCTGTCCGACTGCCAGAACAATATCTGCATGATATCGAAGAGGCATGCAAACTGGAACTCGTTGACAAAGGAACCATGCTCCGTAAACTCGTTGGTACCGGGCTTCGAGAATACCGCACCAAGAAAGCACTGGAATTGTACCGTGAAGGAAAGATATCCCTCTGGAAAGCAGCAAGAATGGCTGGAATGACATACCGCGGTGCGCTTGAGGAGTTAAAGAGATCAAACATTCCTTTTCAATATGAAAAAGAGGATCTGGATGTGGATATCAAGTGGGCTCTGAAAGAGGAGTAGTTGTAAGCAATTCAGGACCGCTGATCCACCTTGCAAGAATAGATCGGCTGAATCTTCTCAGACAATTGTGTGGGACGGTGGCAATACCCGTTGACGGCAAAATCGAGGTTGTGGACCGGGGGAAATAAGAGGGGGCAACAGATGCATTCCTGATAGAGAGCGAGATAAGAGCTGGCTGGATCGTAATTGAAGAGATCGCCACCAACAACAGTGTAAAAGAAATTGCAAAGAGTGTGGGGATCGATATTGGAGAATCTGCTGCTATAATGCTTGCAAGAAAAAAGAAATGTCCAATTCTTCTCGATGATCTTGCGGCAAGACGGTTTGCTATTGGTCTGGGGCTGGAGGTTGCTGGCTCGATCGGTGTGCTGATCCGATCCGCAAAGATTCGGAAACTATCGAAGAGTGAGGCACTGGATGTGCTGGAGAGGCTTGCACGGGTGATGTGGCTCAGTATCGATGTCTATGAGGATGCCAGAAAGACTATCGAGGGATTATGATTGCGGGGGTAGTAACTATTCATATACACCCATCCAATAACAGCGATTTTTGCATCTCTATTCCGTCCCTGAACCTTTTTCATGCGAGATAGGAACTATGTGCCTGCCCAATCACTCATCCTTTGGTTGGCGAGCTTGCTTATAGCTCTTGTACCATAAAGAAATGCCAAGTATCCCGAAAAGATACCCCAGACCCGCAATGACTCTGAAATAAAGTGGGGACTCGCCTCCACCCTGCGTTCCTATTCCGCCTGTTGCAGTCATATTGATCGTCTGCTCATCCCTGTGACCTGTTGACTCGACAACAACCAGCCATTCCTTCTCAAATTTGGGATCGAACCTGAACATACCGTCTTTATCGGTCTTACCTTCTTTATACAGCCGCCCGTCAGGATGGAAGACCTCTACATCTGCATACTGCACAGGTACAGGTTCCACGCCGCCGTAGTACGCCTCGACGCAGATCGAGTCGATCCTGTAATCGATGACGAGCGCGTGTCCTGATACGACAGCGGGACCAAGGCAGAGTATCGCAAGAATCGAGATCGCCGGTATCAGACCTCGCTTCATCTGAGCCCTCCGGATCTTCTTCGCATCAGGAGAACTGCAATAATCCCGATTATCCCTATCGTTGTGAATAAACCGGCTGCAGGTGACTCTGATGCTGATGTTGTATCTGTACCGGTCTCAGGGATAGCCGATACTCGCTCTTCCTCTGTTGGTGGGAACGACTCGAATACTGGAAGAATGAAGATGCCGCGCTCCATTATGCCCTTGCCAAAGACCGCGATATTCCATACCCCGGGTTCGTCGAGTGTGTATATAAAGTCACCATCTGCGTCGGTCTTTGTAAATCCTTTCACCATCATCCACGAGTCCTGCGGGTAGATTTCATCAGCTTTCTTGAGCACCTCCGGATCATCGTTCAGACGATACTTCACGACATAAACCGTTGCGTTTGCAAGCGGCGCTCCATCCTGAACCGCCCTTGCTCTGAATACGAACCCCTCTTCTAACCCGTAGGGGCGTATGTACGGGATTATCTCAACAGTCTCACCGAGTTCAGCATCCCAGCCCATCCATGTCGCCTGACCGCAGTGAATTACCGCCTTTGCGTGATCGACAAAATCACCCTTAATCGCAGTTACGTTCATCGTTGAATAAACTATGTAGTCTCCTCGCTTATCAACCGTGAAAGACACAGTATACGCTTTAACTCCATCAACCGATGTCTCAACAGGGGTTAATTGCGTGACGTTACCATCAGGATTCCTTACATACACATCAGGAGTGTCGATGCAGCCAAAGAGTTCCTTGAATGGGCAGCCCCACGTGATCAGCACGGTCTTTTCCTCACCCAGACTTGCAAGATAATCATCCGGGCTGACATCCATGCCGCCACCCGGGAAGAGCATCGTGAAGTGGGCAGATGCCGTTCCCGCGATACCGCATCCTGCGATCGTGATGGCTACGAGCATGACCATACTAACTTTTATATTGTTACGCATATTCTTAAATCCTCCTCTTCAGGTAGTTCCTGTCGCCAGATCCTGCATCTGGGTATGGAGCCGGTACAATCATGATTTCATGCCGTTTATCAGGGTCAATGTTACCGTGTGCTTCTCGGCAACTCCATCGTGACAGATTAACAGCGGTGCCATACACATACAGTGCGAATCGCGCCGCTTTACATGTTACGGTCAGTATCGCTATCGTACTTAAACCTAACTGTTTTATATCAGCGACTTTTCAATTTATTCTGTGATATGGGGCGCCATGAACGCTTTTCGGTGAAAACACCAGAGGACTTTCAGATAGTGCCCCTTCACCCTTCAATGCCATCGATGTGCCTCTTCACAACACCCTCGATCTCACTGATGCTCTCGAGAACCGTGATCTCCCGCATCCGTTTCAGCATGTTCGCGTTCTCGATGTCCACATCCCGCATATACAGAGTCAATTTCTTCCCGTTGGGGAGTATCGTCGCAATAGATCCCTCGTACTGGTCAGCAGGATAGATATAGATCGGTATTCTCGCCTTTGCCGCCTGAGACACGCCGTTTGTGAGAAGCGAATCAGCGATCCCGTGAGCAATCTTTGCCGCGGTGTTCGCACTCATCGGGCAGACGAGAAAGAGATCGAACCTGCCCATCTGTAACTGCCCTGCGATGAACGGCGAGTTCGCACCGTGCTCAACACTCGTCTTCGGAAAGATCTCTTTCAGATCCTTCCAGATATTGTACCACTTCATCACGAGTTCACCATTCTTCGAGAGATACACATTGATATCCAGATCATATCGATCGGAGAGGTCCTTCATGATTCCAAAGGTCTCTTCGATCTGATCGCCGCATCCTGTGATTCCCCATGCTATCTTAAGCATCCGCACCACCTCTCGATTCCTTAATCATTCCTGCAACCGAGATCAAGCGGTCGATAGTCCGGTGCATGCTTTTGATTCCGTCTGCGTCCTCGCTGACACCATCCGCACCCTTATCCCTTGACCAGAACGTGCCTCCGAGATTCGCACCGAACGAGCCGCCGCCGACAGGTATCATCTCGCTGATCACATAGAAGTCCAGAATCGATCTGATCGCAAGCTCCTGCCCTCCGATCCGGTCACCACCCACAGCCGCGGCTGCTCCGACCTTGTTTCTGAGCGCAGCCGGATCAGATGCAACGAGCGCTCTGCACCGGTCAAGCATCGTCTTTGTCTGCCCGCTCAAGGTCCCTTGATAGACCGGAGTTCCTATAAGCACGGCATCAGCCCACATAAGTTTCTCGTATATCTCCTCCATGCCGTCCTTCTGGATGCATCCTTCCCGTTTTTTGACACAGAAGTCACAGTGGTTGCAGAATCCGATCGTTCTCCTGTGAATTGTTATATACTCGGTTTCTGCCCCGTGTTTCTGGCTGGCATAATCAAGCGCATCCTTAACCACGTAATCAGTGGATGCGAGTCTCGGGCTCCCTGATATGCCGAGCAGGTTTATGGTTTTCATCTGGGTCACCTCTTCTGTCCTTTTGTGAAGTTTTATATTTATATGTACTCTTCCGGGTTCTCGTCAGGGGATATTCCGAACGTGGACGGAGCTGCGGGCGGTGAGGTGGGCGCAGAGCATATCGCAGCCGTTTTTAGGCTCTCTGACAATTCGCGAATGCAAGTATCTCGTAGACGAATCGTGTCTGTGTGGCATTACATGCTTGGGGATCACGAATGGCACAAATAAACGAGTTACACGAATGCTAAAATGGAATAAATTTGTGTCATTCGTCCGGGGTGTCCCGCATTCGTGATAAAAACGGTCATAAGAATATCGAAAGCCTGACAGGGCTCCATTTCCGTGCAGTCATGCCCTCGAATCGATGATCCTGATCGCAACCTCAGCCGCCCTCTCGCCTGATAGCATCATCCCGCCGAAGATCGGACCCATCCGCGGACCGCCGTAGACGGCGTTTGCCGCCATGCCCGAAACAACCAGCCCGGGATACACCTCCTTTGTAAAGTCAAGAAGCATGCGCTCGCCTATGTCCGCCCACATCGGCTGCTCACCCTGGACGTGCAGACTGCCTTGCGCGCCCGGTATCTTTTCCTGCACGATCCTGCAGATCTCTGCGTCGTGCCCGGTGCCGTCGATCACCACCTTCGACCTGATCGCCAGCGGATCGACATGCAGATGCGCCCGCTCAACCGCAGTCCAGTTGAGAACGAGCCCTGAAACCCGGTCATTTTCCCTGATCATCACGTCCTCGGCACTCATCAGATTGAAAACCTTTGCGCCTGCCCCGATCGCGGATGCGGCGATCCGGCAGACCGATTCGATCGAATCAGCCACATAGAGACCGGGCTCGCATTCGGTGTACCTGATGCCGAATTCGTCAAGGAACCGGCGTGCTTCTGCCTGCACCACGATTCGCGGAAACATCATGCCGCCGCCCCACATGCCGCCGCCAATCGCGAGATTCCGCTCGAAGACTACCGTATCGACGCCTCCCATTGCAAGGGTGTATGCAGCAACAAGATTCGCAGGTCCTGCGCCTACGAGCGCCACATCCACCTCGGTTACGTCAAGGAACGATTTCGTAAATTCGGTAACGATTGCTCTGGTAATACTTGTTTCATCGATCGCCATGATTGCTGTTTGTATCCATGCAACCTTAATCAATACTTCCGAAACACGCCCAAGTTCCGAATCAAAAGTGAAACTCCCATGACATTCGTGCTACCCGTTCCATTTGTGATCTCCCGATGCTGATTTTGGGCAAAATATATTCATTACGAATTCCACGAATGATACGAATACATCGTTTGAGGGCAAGCCTTCAGGCAGGCTTCTTGGAGAAACCAACCTTAAAACCGAGCAAAAAAGAGTAAAATAGGTAAACAGGACAGGGCATCTAAAGCCCTGCCCACCATTTTCATACTCTTTGATTACAAGAAGAGTATTCACACCATCTGTATGCCAAAGGACTGCAACAGTACGTGAGGATTGGCTGTACCGCTTGCAATCGTCTTCTTGCTGTTGAGTTCGTTCACGATGATCTCTGCGGGCGCAAACATCGCACCATCGACCTTGAAGAAATCAAAACCAGCCGCCTTGAACGTGTCATAGAATGGTTTTCCGTAGTCCCTGGAGGTTTCTGATGGCACCTTCTTCACGTAGTCGGTCAGTTCATCGATATCAGGATAATCGATGGTGTAATAGGTCTTGCCGGCATATATGATGCAGTCGTTGGTCGAGCCCATGCATTTAGTGTCATCGCCCACGATCGGCGAGATCGGGATGATCCCGAATCCGTGTTTGATCGAAGTGATGTCAAAGCCGAGGTCGTGCATCTTGTGCATCCCTGTCTCGACGACTCTGGCAGAGATCTGCACGGATCCTGCGATTGAGGATGTTGGCGCGGCTGCGATGTACAGATCCTTTGCATCGATACCACAGTCAGTTGCAATCTTGTCTGCGACCTCTTCCGGCGGAAGTTTGTCGGTTTCAAGCACGATGACTGCCTTGTCTGACGAATCCTTGTATCCCATCTCTTCATAAAGATCCTTCGGGTTTAAGGAAAGCGCCCGTGCAGGACCTGAGCCCATGGCAAAGTACTTCCCGACGATGAGCCTCCACCCGGCATACTGGGATGCCATGCACGCGATGAGCGGATGGTCTGTTGCAACCTGAATGCCAGCAACGGTGTGGTCGCCAAGCTGGTAGGGTATGAACTTCAGTTCAGCCAGATCCGCAAGGCATAGCCTTGATAAATACATTCCGGCACCGTACCCTCCCGGCGCATTCACGCCAGCATCCACAACGGTCGTTCCGTTGCTCAACTCAGACACTTCAATATTCAGTTCCTCTGCGTTGTCAAGCATCTCCACGAATGCTTTATATCCGTATTTATTTACGCTGATCATTGAGATCACCAAAACGTCCATAGAGTCCCTGCACACTTAAGATTATCGGGGCATGGGGCGGTTTTGGTGTTACTCCGATCCCTGATATCAGAGATCAGCATATCTCCCTGATACCGCCACCTGAACTACCAGGGAACCGAACTAATACAACTCCAGGTACTCATCCGAAACAGGATACGTCAGAGGCGTTCTGAACTCGAGTCTCGTATTAAACCCGGTCTCGAGCAGGAATTCGATCACGACACCGGCGTTCGGGCTGAAATCGGTTGCAGATGCCGTCGTATTAATGCCAAGCTCGACCATGTCGCCATACTCGATGTATGGATCATTCGCCCGGTCGGCTTCGGTGCCTTTGTTGACGCGCAGCCACCGGCTAACATTAAAAAAGCCGTCTTCGTAGGAATCAGACGTCTGGTTGTACCTGAGGATCGCAGGAGGATTGCCGGCTGCCCGGACGCTGATAATTGCGGTATCAAGGTCCACGATCTCACTTCCGACGATCGGCTCGATGATTATGCGCAGACTGGTGATGCCGTGGTCTGTCGTTGAATTGTTGGTCGTCTGCCCGCTCACCGAGATGATGCTGACGCCGGTGCTGATATGCTCCCTTGTCTCCTCACCGGTGTGCACAGCCTTCTGTGTGAACACTCCTGATGTGTTTATCAGCGGCATAACCACGAGCGCAGCCATCAGAACAATCGCAATGAACAAAATCAGCGTGCTAATCCCGGTGTCTGCACTGCAATCTTGTTTTAGCCTCATAATTGCTCTGTATCCAGTACTCCGTTTGCAACAACCACTTTTATAGACTTTCCTGAGAGGTCAATGCCTGAAAATGTGAGATTCACCACCTCAGACGGTTCCCACTGCAGATCCCCATCATCGTTCTCAATATTTGATGTGATGATCGTCTGGTATACGCCATTGACCAGAACTGCGATAGAATCGGTTGAATTGTCGAATTCGGTTTTTCCAGTGTTTAATACATACAGCCCTGGCTGCGTGCTCGCGCCCGGATCATTGATGATCTCGATATCACCCCTCATCTGGTCAGCGAGATGGCTGTTTCTGACCACCAGTGCGCCTGATACCGAGCCTGTGACGCCGTAAAGCGCGATCACGATTACTGATGCGATGATCACTGATGCGATGAAGAAGATCGCCTGCGCTGCGGACTCTCCAGCCATTCACACCACCTCCGCGCAGGCAGACCTTGCATTCACTGTCACTACTTTCACAACATCACCACTATCCAGAGTAAACGTCGTTGTCGAGAAATTCTTTCCGGGGTACAGCCAGCCAGACCACGTGTGATTGGATATTTCTCCATTTATGAGCACGATAAGCTTTGCTTTGTCGATGGACGATGTTCCGGTATTTTTTATGTAGAAGATATCGTTTTCAGTGTCAGTGATTATCCCCCTGTCCTCGTAGCTGCATGAAGACGTATTGTATATCTCGATCCCTGTTTCCAGTAGAGAGAGCATACGCGCCTGTTCTTCGCCTCTGGCGTCCTGCAGCAACTCGTAGCTATCGCTGACACGTCCGTAATATACGGTTGCAGTCAGGATTAGACCAATAGCGATGATCGCTGTAGCGATGGATATACCAAACCCCATTATGGAAAATATTGGTGCCTCACGGTATTAATGGCTTACGGTATCAACGGCTTTGGGACGAAATTCACGTATACCCTGCCTGCGCCAGTGCGGCGCAACATTGCCCATGATCTCAAGATATCCCACTCTTCGGATATTGTGCCCCACAAGCTTCAGCCGCGTCTCAGTCTCCTTCCGCGAATCGAGTCTCCTCTTCAGCGGCGCGCCAAATCGGTATTTTACCATCGAATTAACCATTTGAGATCGAACGCATATGATAATTTTCTAACCACGCCTGAGTATCTTCCCAGAGCAAATATTGCATATCATACCACCCAAGAGCCCCTTTGCTCTTAAAAGTGAACATGCTCAATATCATGTGGATCCCCCCACTGTTTTGACCCCGCGCAGCATAAAGACCGAAAATTATAAATAGTTCTTTGTAATTTACTTTGTTTATGCATGGCGATATACCAGAAGACATAACCTCTCTGGATATAGAAAGCATTGACTTCAATAACAAAGATATAGTGAAAGCCCTGATTTTAAAACTTCTCGATAC